>JAWKQN010000026.1 GCA_041390125.1 Gemmatimonadota bacterium
GTAGGCGTCGGTGAAGCGCCCCTGCGCGATGAGCCGGATGTACTCCGGCACGTTGGTGTGGGCCGGACAGGCCCACTGGCAGTCCACGACCTTGTGGTAGTAGGCCGGGTCGGACAGGACGTCGGTGGGCCGCATGCGTGACCTCCGCAGGTCGTCGCGGTAGAGGCCCGCCGTCCCGGACCTGACACGCCGGTCGGAAGGCCCGGTCTATACTGCGGAGGGGTCGGCGGGCGGGGCAAGGAAGGGGGGTGGGTCCCCCGCCCGAGCCCGCCGTCCGACGCTACCGCACCCGCCGCCCCTTGCCCTTGAGGAAGTCCATCATCAGGTACTGCCCCAGGGTGAGCGTGGTGGTGAAATACGCCTTGCCGCGCGCGATCTGCGAGACCTTCTGGACGAACTGCACCAGGGCCGGGTCGCGGGCCAGCATGAACGTGTTGATCAGGATCCCGGACTTCCGGCAGGCGGCCACCTCGCGGAAGGTGCGCCGGAGGATGTTGGGGTCCAGCCCGCCCGAATTGGTGTAGATGCGGCCGTCCGGCAGCGTGAGCGCGCTGGGCTTCCCGTCCGTGATCATGATGATCTGCCGCATGTCCTTCTTCTGCGCGAGCAGGATGCGGCGTGCCATCTCGAAGCCTTCGGCCGTGTTGGTGTGGAACGGCCCCACCTGGGCGCGCGCGAGCTGCGACAGCGGGATCTCGGTGGCGCGGTCGCCGAACGTGAGCACCCGGAGCGAATCGCCCGGGAACTGCGTGCGGATCAGGTGGGACAGCGCCAGCGCCACCTTCTTGGCCGGCGTGAAGCGGTCCTCCCCGTAGAGCACCATCGAGTGCGAGATGTCGAGCATCAGCACGGTGGCGCAGGACGAGCGCCGCTCCGTCTGCACCACCTGCAGGTCGGAGTAGTCCAGCGGCAGCGGGAAGCCCAGGCCCTCCCGCTGGATGGCGTTCTTGAGCGTGGCCGGGATGTCCAGGTTGAGCGTGTCGCCGAACTCGTACGGGCGGCTGGCCGCGTCCGCCTCCACGCCCGTGGACAGGTCCGCCGTTTCGTGCTGCCCGGAGTCCGCGCTGCCCACCGCCGACAGCAGGTTCTTGAGCGCACGGTAGCCCAGGAAGTCCATGCCCTTCCCGGTCAGCTCGAAGTTCACGGACAGCGCGGCTTCGCGCGCTTCGTCGATCCGCTCCTGTCCGGTGACGTCGTAGGTGGCGCCGGGGAGGCGGGGCTCGCCCTCGCCCAGCGTGATGAAGCCCTCCTCCACCAGGCGCTTGACCAGGTCGTCCAGCATCTCGGCGATCTTCTGGCGCACGGCCTCGTCGCCTTCGCCTTCCCCCCGCAGCTCCGCCAGCATCTCGGGCGTGAGCTGCCCGCTCTTGAGGAGCGCCTCCAGCAGCGCGCGCTTCAGCGCGTCCGAGGAGTTGGTGTCCTCGTCTCCCGACCAGCCCCAGTAGGGATGGAAGTGGGGACCGCCGGCGAAGCCGGCGTCGAGAAGGAAGTCGGCCAGATGCTCGAGCAGCGACTCCAGGTTGAGCGCGTCGAGCCAGCCGCCCGTGAACTTGCTGTACGTGGTGAAGCGCATGGGTCCTCCGATGAAGCCGTTGCCGACCATACCCCGCGGGCGGCGGGTTGCGCCATCGCGCCCTTGGCCGCGTCCGCGCTCCGCCTACCTTGGGGCCATGCCCTCACCCGACCCCGCCGCGCTCCGCGCGCGCCTCCTGGCGTGGTACGACCGCGCCCGGCGCGACCTGCCCTGGCGACGCACGTCCGATCCGTACCGGGTGTGGGTGTCGGAGGTGATGCTGCAGCAGACCCGGGTGGAGACGGTCATCCCGTACTACGAGCGCTGGCTGGAGCGCTTCCCCACCGTCTCGGCGCTGGCCACCGCCGACCTGGACGATGTGCTGCCGCTGTGGAAGGGACTCGGCTACTACTCGCGCGCCCGCAACCTGCACCGGGCCGCACAGGCTGTGTTGGAGCGGCACGGCGGGGAGGTTCCCGCCGAGCCGGACGCGCTGCGCGCGCTCCCCGGGGTGGGGGCCTACACGGCGGGCGCGGTAGCCAGCATCGCGTTCGGACGGCCCGAGCCGCTGGTGGATGGCAACGTGCGGCGGGTGCTCTCGCGCTGGTACGACCTGGAGGCACCCGGCGACCGCGAGGTCTGGGCGCTCGCGCGCGACCTGGTGGACCCCGAGCGGCCGGGCGACTTCAACCAGGCCCTGATGGAACTCGGCGCCACCGTCTGCACGCCGCGCGCGCCCCGGTGTGAGGGCTGCCCGGTGGAAGGGTCCTGCCTGGCCCGGGCCCGTGGCACGGTCGAGCTGCGCCCCCCGCCCCGGAAGCGCGGGCCCGTCCCCCACGTGCACGTGCTGAGCCTGGTGGTCTGGACGGCCGAGGCGCGCACCCTCCTGGTGCAACGCCCCGAACGGGGCCTGCTGGCGGGCCTGTGGGAGTTTCCCGCCCGGGAGCTGGCCGGGCCGCCCGATCCGGGCCGCTGCGCCAGCCCGCTCCCCCCCGTGGAGCACGTCTTCAGCCACCTGAAGGCCACCTACCACCCCCTGCTGATCCGCATGGAGGACCCGCCGGATTCGGCCGAAGCGGCCCTGGAGCGGGTGGGGGCGGAGGGGGCCCGGCCGCGTTGGGTCACGGTGCCGGAGGCGGAGGTGTTGGCCCTGCCGGTGGCGCAGCAGAAGATCCTGGCGGCGTTGGTAGGGGTGGAGCGGTAGGGGATGACGGAGCGAGGCGAGCCGCAGGCGGTGGCGCAGCGGCAACGTGCCAGGTAGCCCTCGGACGGTCTACAGCGATGGTGCATAAGACGATGGACGTCGAGAAGCTGCTCGAGCAACTCGCCGACACGGACCACTTCGTGGTGTGTCGCGCACTGAAGACGCTCCGAGCGTTGTCCGCGCCGAGTGCCGAAGTAGTCGACCGCGTCCTCGCGCTACTCGCGTCCCCCGTGATCGCGGTGGAACAGAACGCCCTCGACACGCTCGCCTCGTTCAGGCATCGGGCCTTGCACGTCCATTCACGCATCGTCGGTCAGTTGGCGCGGCGCATCGGGGATGGCAGAGGCTGCGACTACAGTTGCTGCGGATACGCAGCCTACTACGCGCCCGTCGAACGGTACATCGCGACGCTGCTAGCGATCGCAGACCGCGAACGCATCGAGTGGGCTCTCACCGCGGATGTCGAGTACCTGGAGAAGGAGTCCATCCACGAAATCCGCTTTCTGGTCGCGGAGTTCTAGGCCGCGGAGCCCGGCGTCCGACTGGCGGGATTGTGCCGTCTGCGGAGGATCCGTCAGGGGGCGGCATGCTCGTTGCTTGATCCGGGGGATCGACCCTCGCTCCCCCAGGCCCATGCTCCGACCCGCCTTCCGCATCACCGCGGTGACCGTCGCCGGGATCGTGCTGATCCTCTACCTGGACGGGCAGTCCGAGCCCGTGGCGCTGACCCCACACGGGTCGCAAGCCCCTGCCTTCGCCTCCGCCACCGGGGCGGCCGGGTGGTTCCAGGGGGTCCGCCCGCGCTGCAATGCGGTCGAGGTGGAGACGGCACTCCGGTCCACCCCCGCCCCTTCCGGCTGGGAAGGGCGGGGGTTCGAGGCGGCCTGTCTGGCCCTGGCGGGGCGCACCGAGGCGGCCCGGACCCGGATCGCCGGGCTGTCGGGAGACGAGCGCTGGCGCGCGGCCGGCATCGTCTTCGATGTGGGGCACCCGGTGGCGGACGCCGGCGACGACGTCTCGGCCGCGCCGATCATGGAGCTGGTGGTCGAGTTCTGGCCCAACCACTACATGGCGCTCTACCACGCGGGTGCTGCGCGCACGGCGCTCGGCGAGGCCGAGGCGGCCCGGCCGCTCCTGGAGGCGTTCCTGCGCGAGTACCCTGGACAGGACGGGTGGACGCGCAGCGCGGAGCGGATGCTGGAGCGTTGATCCGAGGCGGCGTGATCCCTTCGCGCGGGGATGTCGCATTGGAGGACATCGATCTTCCGCCCTGGAGGGATCCATGTCCGCGTCGCACCCGCGCTCGCTTCGGCGTTCACCCGCCGCACCCGCTCGCATCCCGTTGCCTCTCGCCGTACTCCTCCTGGCCCCCGTCGTGGCGTGCGGGGACTCCGGCACCGCACCGCAGACGCCCGATGATCCACCACCCGTCCTGCTGACCGGAGAGGCCGTCGACGGGACGGGCGACGCCTTGGCCGACCCCGCGCTGACCGTCCTGCCGGACCTCCGTTCCGCTCGCCTGGAGAAGGAGGGGGGCGTGGTTCGGGTGCAGGTCCGATTCGCAGACGGCACCTACGACCCGGCGCTCCACGTCGTGCTCGTGCTCATCGACACGGACCTCGATCCCACGTCCGGTCTGGCTGGGGATGGGATCGGCAATGACGACACCCTGCTCGGCCCGGACCGGGTCCTGTTCCTGGATGCTCGGACGCCCCAGAACTCGTTCGCCCTCTCGTGCGCAGCGCCGACCATCGACGCATGTACGGGGATCGGAGGTGCGATCGTCAGCGTCACTCCGCTCCCCGGGCAGGGGCTGGACGTGGTCGCGCTGGAGGACCTGGGCGGTCCGGAGCAGCCGGTGGCCTTCAAGGTCGCCGTCTTCGCCCTCGAAGGTCTCTCGGAAGAAGGCGACCTCTTCCTGGACTACATGACCGACGTCGGGGACGCCCCGACGCGCGTGCAGTAGCGCCTCAGTGCTTCCCCCACACCTTCTCGCCCGCCTCGACCTGCAGCGCCAGCCGGTTCTGCCGCGGGGGCAACGGACACGTGGCGAACTCGGTGAAGACGCAGGGCGGGTTGTACGCGCGGTTGAAGTCCACCACGGTGCGCCCCTGCGCATCCGGCGCATCCACCCACAGGAAGCGTCCGCCTCCGTAGGTGGAAGCGCCGTTGGTCTCGTCCGCGAAGGCGGTGAAGAAGTTCACCGTGTCGTCCGAGTCCTTCCACAGATCGAGTCGGAACAGATCTCCGTTCACCTCGAACTCGACCGAGCCGGGAGACGGCGTTCGTCCGATGGTCCCCAGGATGTTCGGGACCTCGATGGTGTCCGGGGGCTGGTTCCACACGAAGCGCGCCGGCACCCACCATTCGCCGGTGACGGGGAAGCGCTCGATGCCATCGAACTCCGTACGAATCGGGCTGTCCGCGTCCTGCAGACGGACCGCGAGCCGCTCGTCCCGCTGGATCACGTGCCACTTGAGCGAGCCGTGCTGCAGATAGACCGGGCCGCCCCCGTCACCGGTGAGCATGGCGAAGGAGACGGGCTCGCTCTCACCGGAGAGGATCTGCACGCCGTCGGCGGCATCGAACCGTACGACGGCGCGCTCGGGCCCGCGGGTGAGGGTGAACGTGCCGAGCAGGGGCGGGACGCCGGGTGCGTCGTACACGAACGAGTTGCCCGGCGCGCTGCCCATCGTGCTCTCACCTTCGGGCAGCCAGAACAACCCCACCAGCGTCAGCCAGCCGTCCCGGGTCGTGAGCTTGGCGATCCGCCCGTCCATGTAGCGGTCGGCGTTCGCTTGGATGACGGCCCCATCCGGCCGCTCCAGCGGAGCGGGTCCACACGCGGACAGCAGAAGCGGCAGGAGCACCGGGAGCGGTGCGGCGGAGAGCGGGCCACGCAGCGACGATCGATGCATCGGATCAACCTCCCACGCGTTCGAGGCCTCGGCGCGCACGGTCCCGCCAGGGATCGAGGGTGGGGTCGCCGTCCTGCAAGAGGGTGAGGAAGCGCTGGTAGTGCAAGCGGGCGGCAGCGAGGTCGCCGCGCGCCTCCAGTGCCTCGGCCACGGCCAGGGAGCGCCGCGTCACCCACGCCAGGTCCGCCCACCGCCGCGTGGACAGGCGCCGCAAGGCGGCGTCATCGGCGACCGATCCTCCAGCCGCGGCCGCATCGTGCGTGAAGCGGTATGCCTCCAACGGGAACGCGAGCGAGGGCGCGGCCGTCTCCGCGGCGGACAGACCCGCCGCCAGCGCCGCCAGCCCTGCGGCGGTGTCCCCCTCCGCCAGGGTGACCCATCCCTCCAGCAGCGGCAGCAGGTCCGGGCGCGGCGGGGACGCCGTCCGCAGCTCGGCCAGGGCGGTCCGCGCCCCGGCCACGTTGCCCGCGGCCACCCGCAGCGCGACGGGAGCGAACGCGGTGGTCACCGGGTCCAACGGAGCGGAGCGTGCGAACCCACCGACGGAGGTGCCGAGAGCGGTCGTATCCGCGAATCCGCTCAGCACCAGGCTCTGGCGGGTCAGCGCCGCGAATCCAGGGGCCGTGGGTTCAGCATCGCGCAGCACCTGCTGCGCCTGCTCGATGCGACCCAGCGCGGCGTAGTAGCCCGCGAAGGCGTTCAGGACGCCGCCGCGCACGTCGGACGGAAGCATCGAGACCGCCTGCTCCATGAACGCGACGACGACGTGGGGTTGGCCACTCCCCGCGTTGAGATGCCCGATGGCCATGAACTGCGTCTGGTTCGGGCTCTCCTGGAGCATGCGCGTCATGACGTGCACGACGGTGTCCGCGGAGCGGCTGGCCGGCGGCCCCCAGAGCGTGCGTCCGGCCGCTGCCAGGAAGGCCAGCTCTCCGACCCGGGCGCGCCCACCCGCCTGATCCAGGTAGTGGTGGAAGCGCGCGCTGTCTCCCAGCGCCAGGGCCAACTCCGCCGGGTGCACGACCGCGGGGGTCAGGCTCGGATCCAGCTCCAGCACGCGGTCGAACGGGGCATACAGCGGTGCGGGGTCCCCCGCCTGGTTCTCCGGGGCGTGGAAGCGCACATCCCCCAGCAGGAACCACCCCTCGGCATCGTCGGGATGACGCGCCGTCAGCGCCTCGAGCGTGTCGCTCGCTGCGCGGTAGCTGCGCTCCACGAAGTCCTGCGTGGCGCGCACCAGGCTGCGGTCACGGTCGGGCAGCCGCTCGGAGAGGCGCGCCGCCGCGGCCGCATGCTCGGTGGCCCGGGCCGATCCCAGCTGCTCCTGCCACCCGTACGTGCTGGCCAGACGCAGGTGCGCGAGCGCGAACGCCGTGTCCTCCTCCAGGGCCGCTTCGAAGCGTACGGTGGCCGAGTCCCACAGCGAGCGGCGATAGAAGGCCTCGCCCGCGAGGAAATGGCGCACGGCGCCCGGGGCGGCGGTGGTGACGCTGGCGACGTCGAAGGACGGGAGCGGTGCACGTGAGCGCCACACGTCCCGGAGCAGCGCCAACGAGAGTGAGTCGACGAGGGAGAGCAGCGCGGCGGAGGGGCCGTTGACCGAGACGTCGGCCAGGCGTTGACCGTCCACGTTGTCGAGCTGGGCCGCGATGCGCACTTCCTCTCCGGCCTGGACCACGCTGCCCTGCAGCACCGACCCGGCACCCACCTCGAGCGCGAGCCGGGAAAGGGCGCCGGTCTCCAGCACGGCCTCCTCCGCGTACCGCTGGAAGGCGGCCAGCACGGTGCGCGGATCGACGGTACGGATGTCGCCGACCTGATCGAGGTTGGTGGACAGCAGGTCCACCATCCCTTCGCCCAGGTCGCCCACACCCACGCCGGTGACCCGGAACGGCAGCACGGCGATGACGTCCGCGCCCACCGCCACGTTGCCCGCAGACACGCTCTGGGGGCGAAGCCACAGGCCCGCGCCCGTGATGACCGCGCCCACCAGGAGCAGCGCGCCAGCGAGCCGCACCACGCGCGCGCCCCGGCCCAGCGGCGGGAGGACGGCCCCGTCCGGGAGGTCCTCCGTGCGCTCGACCCCGCCCCGGTTCACGTCGAAGACCCAGGCGAGGCCCAGCGCCACCGGGAAGCCGATCAGGACGGTCAGCACCGCCGCCCGCATCACCCAGCCGGGCGTGCCCAGGGCCGGCAGGACGATGTCCAACCCCTGGAGGACGGCGAAGGCGGCGGCCGCGTAGAAGGCGGCCACCTTGTAGACCCGGCGGCGTTTCAGCTCGCTCAGGAAGCGGTCCAGATCGCTGCTGCTCATGGGGGCACCTTACCGGCGGCCGGCCCCGGGCCGCCAGAGCGCGCGGCGGCCCGGGCCGAGCCTGCGATCAGACCCGCGGAGCGCGCGGACCGTGGCGCGAGGAGGGATCGCTGCCCCTCAGCCGGTCATCGGGTCGAACCCCTTGAAGGGCGGGCCCTGACGCTCCTGCAGCGGCTTGCGGTACATCCCCGTCTCGGTGCGCGAGATGCGGCGCTGATGGACGAGCGCCTCCAGGACCAGCTCGCAGGCGGCGGCCTGTACGCCGGACGACGCGCTGCGGGGCGCGAGCCCGACCGTGTGCACCAGGTCCAGCAGACCGGGCACGCCCTGGAAGCCCTTCATGCAGGCGTCCGCGGAGGCATCGTCGGAGATCTGGAGCGCGGAGCCGGTCTCGAAGTGCTCCACGATCCCGTCCACGTCGGAGCCGCCCGCCCGCTCGCGGAAGACCTCGTCGGCCGCGGCCCGGATCAGCTCCTGGCTGATCTTCATGGCGCCCTGCATCTCGCCCTCGTACTCGAGCTCCATCTTGCCGGTGATGGCCGGCAGCGCGGCGTAGAGATCCGTCACGCGCGGCACGGCCACGTCCTCGCTCAGGCGCAAGGCACGCCGCTCGGCGTTGGACACCACGCTCTCGAGCGCCGTGATGGGCATGCGCTGGCTCACCCCGGAGCGCTGGTCGATCCGTTTGTCACGCCGCGCCCGGAACGCCACGCGCTCCACCACCTCCGTCACGAACTCGGGGATCTCCAGGGTCGCGCCGTCCCGCTGGGTCCAGGCCTCCTGCAGCGTGATGTCCACGCCGGTCTGGACGTCCTCGGGATAGTGGGTGCGGATCTCCACGCCGATCCGGTCCTTGAGCGGCGTGATGATCTTCCCGCGCGCCGTGTAGTCCTCCGGGTTGGCGGTGAAGACCATCAGCACGTCCAGCATCAGCCGGATGGGATAGCCCTTGATCTGCACGTCCCCCTCCTGGAGGACGTTGAAGAGCCCCACCTGGATCTTGCCGGACAGATCCGGCAGCTCGTTGATGGCGAAGATCCCGCGATTGGCGCGCGGCAGCAGCCCGTAGTGGATGGTGAGCTCGTCTCCCAGCAGGTGTCCGCCGCGGGCGGCCTTGATGGGGTCGAGATCGCCGATCATGTCCGCGATGGTCACGTCCGGCGTGGCCAGCTTCTCCACGTAGCGGGCGTCCCGGTCCACCCACACCACGGGCGTGTCGTCCCCCTGCTCGGCCACCAGCAGGCGACCGTACTTGGAGATCGGGTGGAAGGGATCGTCGTTGACCTCGGATCCCTCCAGCACGGGGATGGCGGGGTCCAGCAGGCTCGTGAGCTGGCGCAGGATGCGGCTCTTGGCCTGTCCGCGCAGCCCGAGGAGGATGAAGTCGTGGCGGGCCAGCAGCGCGTTGACGATCTGCGGCACCACCGTGTCCTGGTAGCCACGCACGCCCGGGAAGAGCTCCTCACCCGCTTTGAGCTTGCGGACCAGGTTGGCGCGGATCTCGTCCTTGACGGTTCGGGGCCGATAGCCGGACGCGCGGAGTTCGCCGAGGGTGCTCGGACGGGGTGTGCTCATGCGATCCTGTGATCCTGTACCGGAGGAGGAAGGACGGTGCTATTGTCCGGGGCTTCGAGGAGATCCCTGCAATACCCCTGAACGAGCGCCGGTTTCAGCCGCGAGGATCCAGGCTCCGGTCCGGCGTGTCAGCGAGAGAGAATGGCCGATTCCCGCACGAAGAGGCTGATCCCGGCCTCGGCCCAGCCCCCCCTCGACCTGAGCCGCCTCATCCTCACCGACGAGCCGGACACCGAGGCCGTGCCGCTGGACGTCACCATCGTGGGTGGGGGTCCGGCCGGGCTGGCCACCGCCATCGAGCTGGCGCGGCTGGCCAAGGGCGCGGGACTGGAGCTCGAGATCGGCGTGCTGGAGAAGGCGGGGGGCCTCGGCGAGCACACCCTCTCCGGCGCCGTGGTCAACCCGGGACCGTTCCGGGAGCTCTTCCCGGACGTGCCCCTGGAGGATCTGCCCTTTCGCCGGCCCGTGGGCAAGGAAGGGGTCTACCTGCTGCGGGAGAGCGGCTCCACCCGGCTGCCGACGCCACCCACCATGAAGAACCACGGCAACTGGATCGCCTCCATCAGCGAGATCTGCCGCTGGATGGGAGAGCAGGCCGAGGCGCTGGGCGTCAACGTCTTCCCGGGCTTTCCCGCGGACGCGCTGCTGGTGGACGGCGACGCCGTGCGCGGTGTGCGCACCACGCCTTCCGGTCTCGGTCGGGACGGGCAGCCCGGCAACGGCTACGAGCCCGCCGGCGACATCCTGGGCCGTGTCGTCGTGTTGGCCGAAGGCACCCGCGGCACGCTGACGCAGGCGTGGCAGCAGTGGCAGAAGGTCACGTCGCCCAATCCGCAGATCTACGCGCTCGGGGTCAAGGAGCTCTGGGAAACCAAGAAGCCGCTCGACCAGATCATCCACACGATGGGCTGGCCGCTCCCCAACGACGCGTTCGGCGGCAGCTTCATGTATCCGCTGGAAGACAACCTGGTGGCGCTCGGTCTGGTGGTGGGGCTGGACTACCACGACGCCACGCTGGACGTGCACGCCCTGCTCCAGCGCCTGAAGCTCCATCCGCTCTTCCGACCCTATCTGGAAGGCGGGGAGATGGTGGAGTGGGGGGCCAAGACCATCCCGGAAGGCGGCTTCCTCTCCTGGGCCCGGCGCCGGCACGGCGCCGGTCTGGTGGTGGTCGGCGATTCCGCGGGCTACGTGGACGTGCCGTCGCTCAAGGGCATCCACTACGCGGTGCACTCCGGGATGCTGGCCGCGCGCACCATCTTCGCCGCGATCCAGAAGGACGACGTGTCCGAAGCGGGGCTGGCCGGCTATACGGCAGCGGTGGACTCCTCCTTCATCGCGCGCGATCTCGAGCGCACCCGCAACATGCGTCTGGCCTTCAAGGGCGGGTTCTACGCGGGCGGTGTGAAGGCAGGTCTGATGACCCTGACCGGCGGCCGCTTCCCGGGCGGGACGCTCACGGTGGACGAGGACGCGGCCGAGCCCAAACAGCTCACCGGTGCCGCTCCGGCCGCGCCCGCGCCGGACGGGAAGCTCACCTTCTCCAAGGTGGACGCGGTCTACAAGTCCGGGAACCAGACCCGGGACGACATCCCCTCCCACCTGGTGGTGGGGCAGGACATCTCCGCCGAGATGGCCACCCTGTACGAGCATCTCTGCCCGGCGGGGGTCTACGAGCAGAAGGACGGCACGCTGGTGGTCAACGCCCCCAACTGCGTGGACTGCAAGGCCACCGACGTGTTGGGGCCGCGCTGGACGCCGCGCGAGGGCGGGAGCGGACCGGCCTACCGGCGGATGTAGCGGGCGGGTCTCACCCGCCGCCGAAGTCCGAGCTCGCGACCGTCACGTGGTAGACGGTCTGCTGGCGCTCGTGGATCACGAGCGCCAGACCTTCGTCCTGCAGCTCGTTCAGCACGTCGGTGAGGATGGCGCCCAGCTCCCGCGACTTGCGGCCCGAGACGGACTCGAAGGCCAGATCGTGGAAGCGGTGCACGTGATCGGCGAACGGCGCGGAGAGACCCGCGAGCAGCGCGTGCGGGGGCGCGGCCGGCGGATTGAACGCGGCGTACGAGATGTCGACCGTCGTGCCGAACTCGTGCGAGCTCACGCCGGTGGCCGCGTTGGTGTTCACACGAGCCAGACGTCGCTGATGCTCCGTGGTGCGCAGCGCGCTCGTGACCTCGATGCGGAACGGCGCGACCCCCAGGGAATCGAGCCGCGCCTGGAAGCGCCGACCCAGCTCGCTGAGCAGCCCCTCCATCTCGGGCACCGCGTAGGCCGGTTGGGTGCCCCGGCGCACGATCCAGTGCTCGGTGCTGTCCGGGAGTTGGATCAGGCGACCCTCGGCATACAGCGAATCCCTCATCGAGTCCGAACCGACCCGCACGCCCAGCGCGCGGGCCCGCGCCACGTGCGCGGCGTTGCGGTGGACCCGCAGGCGCGCTTCGGCCCCGGGTGGAGCCACCGGGAGCGGGCGCAGGATCCGTTCGGAGCGACGGGCGCTGGCCTCCGCGCTGCGCAGCGCCGTGCTCATGGCGCGGCTCAGCTCCTCGGTCACCTCGGCCCGCGCCGCCGCCGCGGCTTCCTCGCGCTGCGTCTCCACCCACCCGCAGGCGGTGAGAGGGAGAGTCAGCGTCAGGAGGAGAACACGCATGGCGGCACCGTTCGACGTGGGCTTCGCGTGAAGGATGTTCGACCAGGCGGGGGGTCCCTGTCCAGTCGCGAGCCCGCGGCGTGAGGCCGCGATCCCCGTGGGACCGTACGCGGCGGGCGTCAGCCCCGGTCGACGAGGAACGCGCGGCTGCGCCACTCCAGGGAGGCCAGCAGACCCACGAAGACGGCCTCGCCGATCAGGTGGATCAGCCCGAATACGCTGGCGCGGTCGGCGAATGCGAATGCCAGGGCCAGACAGACCGGCACCCAGGCGAGGTTGGCGGCGACGAGCAGCCTGAGGAGGCGCAGGGGTCTCCGCGGCCGGACGGCCAGCGAGAACGAGAACGAGGCGTAGATCAGGTTGACCGCGCCCGTGAAGAGGAGCAGCCCGCGGGGCAGGCCTTCGAAGGCGCTGAGCGGTCCGGAGGCCAGCAGCACCAGCGTTCCTACGAGCGCGGCGGCGCCGCAATCCACCCAGAGCAGCTTCCGAAGGATGTGCGGCGGCAGCCCGAGCGGGGTACGCGCGCTCAGGGAACGGTCACCGTGCGTCGCCAGACGTCGTACTGGCGCCGCAGCTCGATCAGGGGATTCTCGGCAAAGCGCTCCGTGGCCACGGACAGCGCCAGCCAGGGCGCGTTCTCCGTGCCCGCGTCGGTCTCTCCGATATTCTCCGTGGCGTACGGTGCGTCCCCGCCGCGCGCCACCAGGATGGCGGCCATGGCCGCGGTCTGGCGGATGGTGTCGTCGTTGCAGCGCACGTCACCGCCGGCCGCCGAGCCCGCCTCCAGCGCGCGCATCAGCCGGTCCGGGAGGAGGTTGAAGCCGGCGGGGTCGTTCCAGCGATAGGCATCGAGCGGTCGCCGCACCACCTCCTCGCTCTCGAGCGTGTTGCCTTGCGAGCTGACGCCATGGCTGGCGTCGGCCATCACCCCGGCATAGCGCACGGAGCCGTCGTCCTCGGTGCGCGTACCCTGCCGGAGCGGTGTCGTATAGCCGGCCACGTGCACCAGGCCGTCGTGCATGGTGACCACACCGTACTGCCGCCGCTCCAACTCGTCGTCCCAGGCGGGGTCGGTCACACGCAGGATGATCTGCTCCGCCGTCAGGCCTTCCTGGATCAGCCGGAAGACCTGGTTGCGGTTGTCCACGTCGAAGCCCGCCTGGGTGGCGGCGGCGCCCTTGCCGGGCACCAGGGCCGCGACGGCGTCCCCGTGGGTGGGGACGCAGGAAGCCACGGCGACGCCGACGTCCCCGGTGGCGGGATCGACGCCCACGACCGACCACGTCGTCATCTCGAGCTCGGAGGGAGGTTCCGGGGCGATGGCGCATCCCGCCAGGACGACGCTCGCCACGAGGCACAGCCGGGCTCCGGTCACGCGCATGTGGGACACTCCGCAGGGGTGGCCGATCGTTCGCAGCCAACGTAGGTGGGCGCGCGCCGGGCCGGCCAGCGCCTCCGCGTCCATCGCGGAGGTTGCCGCGGGCCGACGCCGCCCGCAGCATGGACTGGCCGATCGGCGGTTCCCCTGCACCGGAGCGCACCCGTGATCCCCCACCGACGCGTTGGCCGACGTTCCGCGATCTCTGCGCTCCGATGCGGCGCATCGGGCACGGGGACCGCGCTGCTCCTCGCAGCCTGCACCGTCACCGATCCGGCGGCGGGCGGACCCCGCGACGCCCGCGTGGACGCCGTCTTCGCGGACATCGGGGCGGATGCGCCGGGCGCGGCCGTTCTGGTCCGCCAGGGGGGCGCCGTGGTCCACCGGGCTGGCTATGGCACGGCGCACATGGACCACGCCATCCCCATCACACCCGCCACGGTCTTCGACATCGCCTCCATCTCCAAGCAGTTCGGGGCCATGACGGCACTGCTGCTGGCGGCGGACGGAACGCTCGACCTGGACGCGGACGTGCGCACCTGGGTGCCGGAGCTGCCGGACTTCGGCCGCACCATCACCCCGCGACACCTGCTGCACCACACGTCCGGCATCCGCGACTGGCCCCACACGATGGGTCTGGGCGGCGTGGAGATGAGCGACGTCATCTCCTACGAGAAGATCCTGCGCATGCTGTTCCACCAGCAGGCGCTCAACTTCGATCCGGGCGCCGAGTACGCCTACTCCAACACCGGCTACAACCTGCTGGCCCTGACGCTCGAGCGCGCGTCCGGCATGTCGTTCCGTGCGCTCACCGAGGCACGCATCTTCGCTCCCCTGGGGATGACCCATACGCACTTCTCCGACAACACCAACGAGATCGTCCCCGGGCGGGCCGAATCCTACGCGCCCGTGGAGGGCGGCTGGGAGCGGAGGGTGAACCAGTTGAGCGCGTTGGCGTCGAGCTCGCTGCACACCACCATCGACGACTTCACCCGCTGGATGGAGAACTTCGAGACCGCGCGCGTCGGGGGACCGGAGATCGTGGGCCGCATGCGGGAGCGCGCGGTGCTGAACGGCGGAGACACCATCGACTATGCGTACGGACTGGTCGTGGGTGCCTATCGAGGACTGCCCACGTTCCGGCACGGTGGCTCCTGGGCGGGCTACCGCACCGAGTTCGTGCGCTTTCCCGAGCAGGATCTCTCCATCGCCGTCTTCTGCAACTTCAGCACGTGCGATCCCGGCGGACGGGCCCAGCGGATCGCCGAGGCCTGGTTGGAGGACCAGATGGAGCCCGCACCGGAACAACCGGCTCCGCGTGAGCGGCCGGAGCCGCTCCGCCTCACGGCGGAGCAGCTCGCGGCCTACACCGGTGCGTACTGGAGCCCGGAGGTGGATGCCACCTATCGTGTCGAAGCGCGCGACGGTGGGCTCCACCTGGACGACTGGCGCGGCAGCCCGGTCACGCTGGAGGGCGTGGAGCCGGATGCGTTCCGCTCCGACCATCCCTGGTGGCCGCGCGTGCAGTTCACGCGGGCCCGCGGGGGAGAGGTGGACGGGCTCACGGTCACGGGAGACCGGGTGCGCGCGCTGCGCTTCGAGCGCGTCGAGCGGTAGGCCTCGATCGGCACGATCCGGAACGGGTGCCTACTGGTCCCGGTTCACCGTCGTGAAGGTGCCCTCGACCGTCCCGGTCTGCGGTGTCGCATCGTTCCGCAAGCCCGAGAAGCGGAAGTGGCCGGAGACCGCCTCCGCCGTGGAGGACGTGATGGTGAGCGTACCGGTCACGGACTGCAGGTCGTGGCTGGTGCCCTCCATGTTCACGGTGGCGATGAACTCGCCCGGACCCGGGGACGCATCGGACGCCACGAAGTCGATGATGGTGTAGGTGCCCGGATCGGGCCGGCCCATCCCTTCCGTGACCCACAGCATGCCGCTGTCCCCACCGGGCGTGATGAAGGTCATGGACCACCCCACGCCGGCTTGACCGGACGAGACGGCGTAGCCGGTCATCTGGGCCGCGGTGCTGGTGGTCACGGTGACGGAGAACTCCCCCGACAGGCTGGGATCGACCGGCTGGGAGCTGCTGTCGCAGGCGGCGACGGCGAGGAACGCGAGAGCGAGCGCGGTACGGAGCGCGTTGTGCATGGCCATGAGGCGCCTCCTGGCTGGGACCGGGGTGCCCCTTCGGGCACGTGCAGGAGCCAAACGGGAGACCGCGCAGCGAGGGGACATCGAAGGCGTTTCGGAGCCCGGGCCGGCGCGGCCGGACGCTCCGGCCCCCGCCTCAACGGCCTGTCGACAGCCGTCGCTCGGCCCGGCGCACGTCCGGGGCGTCGGGCCGTAGGCCCGCCCGCAGGTAGGGCAGGGACTCCTCCACCAGCGCCCGACCGCGGGCCCGGTCCCCCAGGCCGCCGACCGTGATGGCCAGCCAGTAGGTCGCGCGGCCCCGGTCCGCGCTGGGCCCGCCTCCCGCGGAGGCGTAGCGTCCGTACGCGGCCTCCAGGGGGCCGAGCGCCTCCGGGAAACGACCCTGTCCCGCCAGGGCGATGCCGAGCCGCAGGCGGGCGTTGAACACCAGCGGATGATCCTCCTCCACGAGCCCGGCGAGCTGCTCCAGCGCGGTGCGGGCCTCGGTCTCCGCGTCCCGGAAGCGCTCCTGCTGCAGCCGGAGCGCGGAGATCGCCGTGTGGGTCTCGGCCACGGCGGTGTGCACGTCCCCGTGCACGCGGCGGCGGACGGCGAGAGCGGCGGACAGCAGTGTATCCGCAGCCCGGAGGTCGCCCGCCTCCATCTCGATGAGGCCCAGGTTGCGGAGTCCCGCGCCGAGCAGGACGGGCTGGTCGTTGGCCTGCCAGATCCGCACGCCTTCGCGATAGGCCTCGGCGGCGGCGGCGAAGTCGCCCGCGAAGAAGCGCAGGTTGGCACGGTTCGCGTGCATGGTGGCGAGGTGTGTGTCGTCCGGGCCGGCCCGGACACGCCACAGCTCGATCGCGTTCGCGTACGCCGTGTCCGCCTCCGGCCAGCGTCTCTGGCTGGCCAGCACCCGTCCCAGGGCCTCCCAGGAGCGCGCGATCTCGGGATGGCCGTCCGGGAAGAGCCGCTGCCAGATGGCACGCGCTGCGCGGTGCGCCTCCTCGGCTGCGGCCAGGTCGTTCTTCTGCGCGAGCACCACGCCGAGGTTGTGCGTGGCGATGGCCACGAACGGGATCTCGAGACCGGCGCGCTCGTGCAGCCGCAGCACGGTGCGGAACGCGGCCTCCGCATCGTCGAGCCGACCCTGATCCTGCAGCACCTGACCCAACCCCATCAGCTCCGAAGCGAACGCCAGCGAGTCGCCGCCCGTGCTCGCGGCCAGGCGATCGATGGCGGAGCGGTACAGCGCGGCCGCTTCGTCCAGGCGGCCCAGATTGCGGTAGGCGGCGGCGAGGTTGCCCTCGGTCGCCGCGATCTCGTCGGGGGAGGCGGCGTGCTCCACACGCAACGCGAGCGCCTCCCGCAGCGCGGGCTCGGCGAGCCCCGCGTCCCCGGTCAGCGTGCGGCGGACGCCGAGCTCGTCCAGCGCGCGCGCGAGCCCGGGGTCGGAGGCCGGGAGGCCGGCCCGCGCCTCACCCACCGCCCGATCCAGCAGCGTCTCCGCACCGTCGTAGTCACCCACCTTCCCCAGCAGGGAGCCGAGCGTCGTCAACAGGTCGACGCGCGTGGCGGGTGCGGCCGCGAGCGAATCGACGCGCGCTGCGCCCGCCACCAGGAGGTCCCGTGCCGTCACGGGGCCTTCTGGATGGAGGTCCGGGTCTGCGCCCTCGAACAGGCTGATCACGAACGCGCCGACGGCTCGGCCCCGCTCCGCCTCCACGCGGGCACGGTGCGCCTGCCAAAGCGTGGTCGTCGTGCCCAGCACCAACGCGGCGACGAGCGCGGCGGTGGCCGCGGACGCGGCCCGGTGGCGCTGCAGGAACCGGGAAAGGCGATAGGTCACCGTGTCCGGACGGGCCTGGACCGGCAGTCCAGCGAGCCAGCGCCGCAGGTCGTCGCCGAGCGCTCGCGCCGAGGCGTACCGTCGCGTGGGATCCTTGTGCATCGCCTTGTGCACGATCCGCTCGAGGTCGCCATCGAGCGCGCGGCGCGTGGCCGCGTCGAGCCCCGGGGCGCGCGAGAGGGCGGGAGGCTCTTCCCCGAGCACGCGCTCGAGGTCGATCCAGGTGCGCTCCACCCGCCCGAACGGCTTGCGCAGCGTGAGCAGCTCGTACAGCACGGCGCCGAGCGCGTACACGTCCACCGCGGTGGTGACCGGCTCCCCGCGGATCTGTTCGGGGGCCGCGTAGTCCGGCGTGAGGATCATCAAGCCGGGTCGGGTCAGCTCGCCGTCGCCCGAGTCGTCCTCGATCAGGTGGGCGATCCCGAAGTCGAGCAGCTTCACGGTGCCCGAAGGCGTCACCAGGATGTTGGAGGGCTTGAGGTCCCGGTGCACGACCAGCCCGCGATGGGCATGGTCCACCGCGTCGATCACCTGCAACGCCAGCCCCAGCCGGTCGCGGACGCTACGGTCCCGCGCGTACACGGTGAGCGAATCCCCCTCGATGAGCTCCATGACGAGGAAGGGGAATCCGTCCGGAGTGGTGCCTCCATCCAGGAGCGAGGCGATACCGGGATGCTGGAGGCGCGCGAGGATCTGCTGCTCGCGGTGGAAGCGCGCGAGCGCGTCGCCTTCGAGGCGTTCCTGTCGCGCCACCTTGAGGGCCACGCTGCGCTCGTAGACGCCGTCCGCGCGCTCCGCCCGGTACACGGTCCCCATCCCGCCCCGTCCGAGCACCTCCGCGATCCGGTAGCGGCCGACCTGCGTACCGGGCGCGAGGGTGCTCGCCCGGTCGCTGTCGCCCGTCAGGCCATCGGACAGCTCCTCGAGCGAGCGGTCGACGACCGCGCTCGTGCTCTCGTCCGCCTCCAGCAGGCGCTCGACGGCCGAACACAGATCCGCGTCGCGTCCGCACTCGCGGGCCAGGAAGGCGCGCCGCTCGCCAGGCGCCAGCTCCGACGCCGCGTGGAAGAGCGCTTCGATCCGGGACCAGCGCTCCGGATCCACCGGAGGTGGATGCCCGGGGGTCACCGCAGGCTCGCTCGCTGCACCGGAGATCCTCCGATCGGTGTGGGTCCCGCTACCCGGGTCCGGGAGAGCCGGGCTCGTCGCCGTCCGCACCCGTCCGCATCGCATCCTCCAGGAAGGCGCGTGCGAGCCGCCAATCCCGCTTGATGGTCCGGTCGGACACGTCCAGCGCGGCCGCGGTCTCTTCCACGGACAACCCGCTGAAGAAGCGCAGCTCCACCACCTGGGCCAGACGGGGACTCTGCTCCGCCAAACGGGAGAGCGCCCGATCGAGGGACAGCAGGGTCACGGCGGCGAGCCCCGGCTCGTCGGCCACGTCGTCGAACTCCTGGAGCGGGAGCACGACCGCGCCGCCTCCGCGCTTCTGGCTCAGGTGCGCGCGCGCCCGGTCCACCACGATCTGGCGCATGGCGCGGGCGGCGACGCGGAAGAAATGGACGCGGTCGCGCCACTCGGAAGCGGAGGTGTGGGCCAGCTTGACATAGGCCTCGTGGACGAGCGCCGTGGTGTCGAGCGTGGGGGAGTCGCCGCCCGCGAGCTGGTAGTGCGCACGGCGCTTCAGGTCGTCGTAGACGAGGTCGAAGAGCCGGTCCAGCGAGTCGGAATCACCGTGCCCGATCCGCTGGAGCAGCTCGGTGATGGGGGGCGGCTCGGGCATGGGTGGGGCTCCCCCGCCTGCGGGAATCCTCGGGGCGAGCCCCGTCGAGTCAGGGTGCGGCGCGACGGCCCGGGTCCAGGGGCCGGAAGACGACCAAGGCGCAACGGCGAACGTAGGCCAGCGGTCGCGGCGCGGGCAAGCGACGGCTCGCCGCTCCATGTCCCCTCCGGCGGTCCGATCCACGTTGTGCTCCCTGGAGATGCGCCCGCGCGGCGCGCCCGCCTCCCGAAACGGACGCACAGGATCATGAACCCCTCTCCGGCACACTCCGTGGACGCACGGGTCGATGGCCCGCCACCCGCCCGCAGCGCGCTCCTCCTGATCGCGGCCTTCGGGCTCCTCCTGCCCACACCCGTGCACGGGCAGGCCACGGCCCCGCCGAGCGCGCCCGGGACGGCAGTCCTGTACACGGGACCGTTGGACGCCGATACGCTGCCGATCCTGTGTGTCGACGGGGCGCGGGCGCGGTCCGGCTTCGTGACGGAGCGGACGTCGGCGGAATGGACACCGACGGTCGACCTGCGGGTCGCCCCCGTGGCGGGTTCCGCGGACAGCTTGTTCATCGCCTACGACGATGGCAGCACCGTCTACGAACGGACGGTCCTCTACGCAGGATCGGCCACGAGCCGACTGACCGCCTCCATCAACCTGGTCCCCTGGGACGACGGCCGGGGGGTGGACCTGTACTTCAGCGCGGACTGCTCGGTGCGGCTGGACCGCGGAGGCTGAACGGGCAACGGACCGGTCGCCATCCGCCATCCGTTGCAGTATATCGTCCGAGCGCGGGGAGCACCGGGGCAGGGCCCACCGACCCGCTGCAATCGGTCCGTTCCGCTGCCGGGAAAGACCGGCGAACACGGCCGTTTCCAGGCCCACGATGGAGGACGCCATGATGGCTCGTCAGCGACTTGTCCCGGCCATGCTCCTCGCAATGACCACGGGCGCGGTCGCCGATCTGGCCGGGCAGCAGGGCACCGATCCGTTCCTGTGGTTGGAGGAGGTGGAGGGTCAGCGGGCCATGGAGTGGGTCCTGGCCCGCAACGCGGAAACCCGGGCCGCCCTCCAGGCGTCGCCCTCGTACGAGCGGATGTACCAGAACACGCTGGAGCTCCTCACCTCCAGCGATCGCATCGCGTATCCCACCATGCGCGGTGAGTGGATCTACAACTACTGGACGGACGCAGAGCGACCGCGCGGCGTGTATCGCCGCACGACCTGGGACGACTATCTGGGCGGGGACCCCACCTGGGAGACCGTGCTGGACGTCGACGCCCTCGCCGAAGCGGAGGGGCAGCCGTGGGCGTTCCGGGGACTCACGTGCCTGCTCCCCGAGCAGCGCCGCTGCCTGGTCAGCCTGTCGCCGGGAGGGTCGGACGCGAACGAGGTGAGGGAGTTCGACCTCGAGCGCAAAGCGTTCGTGCCCGGGGGGTTCCACGTCCCCGTCTCCAAGAACTCGTTGGCGTGGGTGGACGAGAACACGCTGTTGGTCAGTCACAACCTGGACGAGTCGCGGACCACCACCTCCGGCTACTCGGCGGCAGTGCGGCGTTGGACGCGTGGGACACCGCTGGAACAGGCGCCCGTGATCGCGGAGGCGAATCGGGACGACATGGCGATGTTCCTCGGCACCCAGGAGACGGCGAACGGTGCGCGCGTGCTGGTGCTGCGCTTCATCACGATCTTCGACACCGAGTACAGGATCCTCGATGGCGAGCGTCTGGTTCCGATCGACATCCCCTCCGACGCGCGGTTGTCCATGGTCGGCGACCGCATGGTGCTCCACCTGATCTCGGACTGGACCGTGGGTGGAGAGACCTACCCGGCCGGTTCGGTGGTGAGCACGAGCCTGGACGAGTATCTGGCCGGTCGGCGGAACATCGAAACGGTGGTCGTGCCCGACGCGCGCTCGACCATCAACGGCGTGACGGCGACCCGTGACTATCTGCTGATCAACGAGCTGACCGAGGTGCAGGGGCACCTCTTCCGGTACTGGCGCGATCCCTCACGTGGTTGGTTGAAGGAGGAGATCCCCACGCCCCCGATGGGTTCGGTGGGCATCGGCGCCACTTCGGTGCATCACAACCGCTTCTTCTTCACGTACAGCTCGTTCATCCAGCCCAGCACGCTCTACCTGGCGGAGGAGGACGGGTCGGTCCGCGCCGTGAGGAGCCTGCCCGCGCAGTTCGACGCGACCCATCTGGTGGTGGAGCAGTTCCAGGCCGTGTCCCGGGACGGCACGCGGGTCCCCTACTTTGTCGTGCACCCGAGAGACATGCGCCTCGACGGCACCAATCCCACCCTGCAGTACGGGTACGGGGGCTTCCAGATCTCCAACACCCCCGCCTACCTGGGGGCGCAGGGCAAGGGCTGGGTGGAGAGCGGAGGCGTCTACGTCCTGGCCAACATCCGGGGCGGCGGCGAGTTCGGTCCCGACTGGTGGAAGGCGGCGCTCAAGGAGAACCGGCAACGGGCGTACGACGACTTCATCGCGGTGAGCGAGGACCTGATCGCCCGCCGGATCACCTCACCGGAACACCTGGGCATCATGGGCGGCAGCAATGGCGGTCTGCTGGTGGGAGCCGCCATGACACAACGGCCGGACCTGTACAACGCGGTGGTGATCCAGGTGCCCCTTCTGGACATGAAGCGCTATCACAGGCTCCTGGCCGGAGCGAGCTGGATGGCCGAGTACGGAGACCCGGACAAGCCCGAGGAGTGGGAGTACATCCGCAGGTACTCGCCCTATCAGAACGTGAAGGCGGATGTCGACTATCCGAAGCCGTTCATCTTCACGACGACGCGGGACGACCGCGTCCATCCGGGGCATGCGCGCAAGATGGCGGCGCTCATGCTGTCCCAGGGACACGACCTGTACTACTTCGAGAACGTGGAAGGAGGGCATGGGTCCGGCGTGACGCCCGAGCAGCAGGCCGAGTCGCTGGCGCTGTGGTTGGCCTATCTGCACGAGCAGCTCGGCCCGACGCGGCCGGTCAGTTGAACCCAACCCCTCGCATGTCCGCGTTTCCCGCCACCGCCCCGCGCAGCCGCCCTCGAAGGAAGGATCCATGGATCGTCGTGCCCTCCTGACCCGGGGTGGCCTGGGCCTGCTCGGCCTGTCCGCCTGGGGCTGCGCGTCCGCGCCCTCCACGCGCCGGGTGGATCCCGCGCTCCGCCTGGCGCCCGTGCGCGCGTCCTGGGACCGGGTGATCCGCACCACGGTGGGGCTGCGTCCGTACCGCCCGTCCGGGTTCGTGCTGAAGGCGGAGCCGTTGGGCGACACGCTCCTGATCCACAACTTCGGCCACGGTGGGTCGGGCATGTCGCTGTCGTGGGGCACGGCGCAGCTCGCGGCCGAGATGGCCCTGGAGCGGTCGGAGCGGCGCGCGGCCGTGATCGGCTGCGGCGTGGTGGGGCTGACCACGGCGCTCCAGCTCCTGCGCCGCGGGTTCGACGTGACGATCTACGCGAAGAGCGTCCCGCCCGACACCACGTCCAACCTGTCGCTGGCGAGCTGGACGCCGACCTCCGGCCTGCTCGGAGACGGTCCGCGCGCGGCGCTCTGGGACGACCAGTTCCGCAGGGCGGCCCGGATCGCCTGGACACAGCTCCAGCTCCTCGTGGGGCGGGGCTACGGCGTGTCCTGGATCGACAGCTATTCGGTGCGGGCGGATGCGCCGCGACCGGCGGCGCCCGGAGGCGAGCCGCCTCTGCTGCCGTCCGATCTGGCCACCCGCTCCCAGCTCCTGGGGCCGGGAGAGCACCCGTTCCCCACGGCGTACGCGGTGCGGCGGCCCACGCTGCGCATCGAACCGGGCATCTACCTGGACCGCCTCGTGGCGGACGTACGCGAGGCCGGCGGCCGCATCGTGATCCGGACGTTCGCGTCGCGGGCGGACCTGGTGGCGCTGGACGAACCGACCGTGGTGAATTGCACCGGCCTCGGTGCCCGCGACCTGGTCGGAGATCCGGAGCTCACACCGCTGAAGGGGCAGCTCACGCTGCTGATCCCGCAGGCGGAGGTGGACTACTCGACCTTCGGGTCCGCCACTCCCGTTCCGGGGGGCTTCGTCCACATGCAGCCGCGCGCCGACGGCATCGTGCTCGGTGGCACGAGCGTGGAAGGGGACTGGTCGCTCGAGCCGGATGAAGAGGCGCGCCGCCGCATCGTGGAGGCGCACATCGACCTGTTCGGCCGGATGGGGCGAGGGTAGCCGCGGCGGACCCAGACCCGGAACCCAGGCTTGCGCGCTCGCCTCGGGTGGTCCTAGGCGGTCTGCTTCTTCTTTCGTGGAGAAGATCCAGACGCGGTCTGCTTCTTTGGCGTGAGAGTCTTGTTGGCACGTAGCGGACGCCTCACATCCTCCGCGGCGTCCCCGACGACGCGCACAATCCAGGAGTTGATGCTCTCGCCCGAGGCGGCGGCGGCCACGGCAACGTCCCTGTGGAGATCGGAGCCGAGGCGCAGGTTCAATCTGCCGGAGAAAGGCTTCTCCGCCTCCTCGCCCCGTTCGCGGCAGACGCTCAAATAGTGGTCGACAGCTCGCTTGAGGGACTCCTTCAGCTCATCGACGGAGCCGCCCTCGAAGTAGATCTCGTCCCGAAGATCCACGACATGTCCGGTGAACAGCTCGAAGTCCGGATCGAACTCGAAAACCCCTGTATAACCCTTGTACTCGATCATGCCCTCGCCTCTGGCGTGGCGTGTCAGATCTCTCGCGCAGTCTCGAGATAGCTCCGCACCCGCTTGACCAGCCCTTTGCCGCATTCCTTTCGTGGATGCGGTCGATCGACACCGACCGTACGCGCCCGCCCCCCTACGGCTGCACCGCGCTCAGGATCCGCCCCACCGCCCGCGAGTACCGCTCCCACACCGCCGTGCGCTCGTTCAGCGCGTCGCGGCCGGCCTGTGTGAGCCGGTAGAACTTGGCTCTCCGGTTGTTCTCGGAGAGCCCCCATTCGGCTTCCACCAGGCGGCGCTCCTCCAGGCGATGCAGCGCGGGGTAGAGCGTGCCCTCCTCAATCTGCAGCTCCCTGTCGCTCTGCCCCTGGATCCAGCTCGAGACCTGGTAGCCGTGCATCGGCTCCCAGCTCAGCGCCTTGAGGATCAGGATGTCGAGCGTGCCCTGGATCAGATCGAGTGAGCCCTTCATCGGTCGCCTTTCGTGACGGTCACTCCGCGCGCAGCGCGAGCGCGGGATCGATGCGCGCGGCACGGAAGGATGGAATGGCGACGGCCACGAGCGCCACCGCCAGCAGGACGATCGGAATGCCGATCAGCACGAGTGGATCGCGCGGCGCCACCCCGAACAACAGGGACTCCATGACGCGCGCGCCCACCAGCGCGGCCACGATGCCGGCCCCCAGACCGAGCAGCGCGGGGGCCAGCCCCTCCAGCACGGTGAGCCGGACGATGCGGCCGCGGTCCGCGCCGAGCGCGACCCGCACGCCGATCTCGCGTGTGCGCGTGGAGACCAGGTAGGACAGCACGCCGTAGATGCCCACCGCCGCCAGCAGCAGCGCCAGCCCGGCGAAGAGGCCGATCAGCAGCATGTAGAAGCGGGTGGGCGCCACCTGGCGCGACACCGCCTCGCGGACCTGCTCGAAGTCGCGGATGGGCAGGTCCGGGTCCAGCGCGCGGACCTGCTCCCGGATCGCCGCGAGCGACACGGGGGCCTCGGCGCTGGAGCGTACGGTCACCCACACGAAGCCCGGTCCGTAGCGGCCATGCGGCACGTACATCTCCGGCACCGGCTCCTCGGTGACCGAGCGGCTGCGGGTGTCGCCGACGATGCCCACGACCTCCCAGTATTCCTCGGACCCGTACCCGAAATCCGCGGTCACACCGATGCGCCGACCGATCGGGTCCTCTCCGGGGAAGGCGCGCCGTGCCATCTCCTCGTTGATCAGGGTAACCTGGGGTCCACCGGCATCGTCACTGGCAAGGATCGGCCGGCCGCGCACCACGGGGATGCGCATCGTCTCCAGGTAGTCCGGACTGACCGAACGCACCGAGGCGGGGATCTCCTGCGACGGCTCCGGCTCGGGCTGCCCCTCGATGCGCAGGTCGCCGGTCATCGTGCCGCGCGCCAACGGCGCGCCGAACGCCGTGCCCACGGCCTCCACGCCCGGTAGACCGGCCAGCCGCTGCTCCAACGTGCGGTAGAACGTGCGGATCTCGGGCAGGGTGTCGTACTGCACATCGGGCAGGCTCAGCCGGAAGCGCGTGAGCGATTCCACCTCGTACCCGAGGTCTACCTGGTACATCTGGTTGAACGTGCGGAGCATCAGGCCGGCCGCGATCAGCAGCACCACGGACAGCCCCACCTCGAGCGCCACCAGCAGCCGGCGCGGACCCTGACGGGCGCTGCCGCTCCGGCCCCGGCCGGCGTGGGCGAGGTCGGCAGCCGGCGCGGACTCGGATGAGCGCAGCGCGGGGACCAGCCCCACCAGCAGGGTGACCACGACGACGATCGCCAGCGCGAAGAGCAGGACCGGGCCGTCCACGCGGACGTCCTCGATGCGTGGGATGGTGCCGGAGGACAGCCCGCGCAGCGCTCCGACGCCGCCACAGGCGAGCAGCAGCCCGAGCGCGCCACCGGCCGCGGCCAGCAGGCCGCTCTCCACCAGCATCTGCGTCGCCAGCCGACCGCGGCTGGCGCCGAGCGCACCCCGCACGGCCATCTCGCCGGTCCGGGCCGTGGCTCGCACCAGCAGCAGGTTGGCCACGTTGGCGCAGGCGATCAGCAGCACCGCGATCACCGACGCCAGCACCACCCACAGGCCGGCGCGCACGTCGCCGACCATGTCGTCCTGCAGGGAGACGATGGCGAAGCGCTTGTCCGTGTTGGAGTCGGGGAACTCGGCTGCGAGCGCGCTGGCGAGCCGGTCCGCCTCGGCCTGCGCCTGCTGGATCGTCGCACCCTCCGCGAGCCGTCCGACGGTCACCCAGGTATGGCACCCACGGCCACAGCCGTCGGGATTGATCTGTCGCGGCATCCAGATCTGCACCGTGCGCGGGAACTCGAAGCCCTCCGGTGCCACACCCACGATCTCGGTGGTCACGCCGTTGATCACGAGCGTGCGTCCGAGCACGTCGCTGGCACCGGCGAACAGCTGCTGCCAGGTGCCGTAGCTGATCACGGCCACGGGCGCGGCGTTGGCGCCGTGCTCGTCCTCGCGCAGGTCGCGGCCCAGCACCGGCGTGACCTGGAAGATGGACAACAGGCCCTCGGAGACCTGTGCGGAGGTGAGGAGCGACGGCTCGCCATCGCCTGTGAGCGTCACGTCCGACGTGGAGTAGCCGGCCAGCGCCTCGATGGCGGCGCCCTCATCGCGCACGTCCACGAAGTCCGGTTCGGACATGGAATTGGTCGGGTCCACCCACACGCGCACCAGGCGCTCCGCATCCGCGAAGGGCAGGGACCGCAGGAGGACGCCGCTGACCACGCTGAAGATGGCCGTGGTCGCGCCGATCCCCAGCGCCAGGGTGAGCACCGCCACCGCCGCGAACCCGGGATGCCGTCCGATCTGTCGGATGCCGTACCGCAGGTCCTGCCGCCACCGCCCCATCCGCTCCATCCGCTCCACCTTGCGTCGGCGACGGCCTGCGATCTCGGCGACCTCGCGCCGGATCCCCTCGTAGTCCCCGAAGCGGCGCCGCGCCTCCGCGCGGGCCTCCGCCTCCGACCAGCCCTCCCGCATCAGCTCGGCCACCTTCAGATCCAGGTGGAGAGCCAGCTCGTCGTCCACCTCGCCGTCCACGTCGCGCCCGAGAGGCGCGAGGCGGAGCACGCGGCGGAGACCTGGGAAGCGCTGCATGGACATCCGGGGTTGGGGCCGTCTGTTCCCCTATGATGACCAGGGGAAAGCTCGCATCGTTCCCCTAGGGCGACAAGGGGAAGCGGCCGCACGGGCACGGACGTGCCGTCCTGCCGCGTGTCGGACCCCTACGGCGGGCGCGGTGCGGAGGTTCCTCGCGGCGCGCCCACCGTCTCGCCCGCTGCCGCCCCGGGCCGAACCCGCCTATGTTGGCCCCGGACCTGTACGCTCCCTCGGCCCCCTGTCCGGACCCCATCGATGCCGCTGTCCCCCTCCCTCGCCCTCGCCTTCCTGCGCACGTCGCGGCGCCACCTCCTGGGCGAGTACCGACCCAAGATCGAGCGCTGCCTGGACCTGCTCACCGACCAGGACATCTGGTGGCGGCCGGACGCCGGCAGCAATTCGATCGGCAACCTGGTCCTGCACCTGTCCGGGAATGCGCGGCAGTGGATCGTGGCCGGCGTGGATGGGCAGACCGACCTGCGGGATCGCGACTACGAGTTCGCGGAGCAGGGACCCCTGTCCACCGAGCTGCTCCGGGCCCGCATGGCGAGCGCGCTCGGGGAGGTGGAGGCGGCCCTGGTGAGCCTGGAGCAACGCGCCGCGCAGGACCCCGCGCTCCTGCTCGAACGGCGCACGATCCAGGGGATGGACGTGAGCGTGCTGGAGGCCATCTACCACGTGGTGGAGCACTTCTCCCAGCACACGGGGCAGATCCTCTGGATCACCAAGATGCGGACCGGCTCCGATCTCGGGTTCTGGGTGGTGGACGCGGAGGGGGCTCGACCCAACTGGGGCTGAGGCTGGGGACCCCCGCAGTCCCTCAGTGGGGCTGAGGTTGGGGACCCCGCAGTCCCTCAGGACGCCTCGACCTCGACACCCTGGGCCGACCGGCGCGCCACCTGCAGGATGGTGCGCCAGGGTTGCACCACGCGGCCGTCGAACTCGGCGTCGATCAGCGTGCCGATGTCCGCGAGCAACGCGGTGAGCCGCGGCTCCGGAAGGCTCCGGTGGTCGGAGAACGTGCGCAGCAGCTCCAGGTAGCGGTCGCGCGGATACGCCACGCGCCAATCGAAGGTCCGCACCGCGACCGTCTCGAACCATCCTCCGCGGTCCACGTCCTCGATCTGCTCCGGGATGTGGCTCCAGGTGGCCGCGAGATCCCGCGCGGGCCACTCCGGCAGGTGGACCTGATAGACCGCCTGGACGCGCTCGAAGAACTCGCTGAAGCTGAGTCGCTGCACGTTCGAGAGGAGCACCAGGGCGCCGCCCCGGCGGACCAGCTCGGCGGCGCGGCGGACCCGGACGTCGGGATCGAGCCAGTGGAAGGACGTCGCGGCGATCACCGCGGCGAACCGCGCGTGCGGCGCGCCGTACGCCTCGAAGGGCTCCAGGACCACCTCGACATTGGGGAATCCCGCGAGCCGCGCCTGGGCGATCCGGGCCAGCGCCGGGCCGGGCTCCAGCGCGACGATCTCCAGTCCCTCACGTGCCAGTGGCAGCGTGGCCTGTCCGGTCCCGCAGCCGACCTCCAGAACGCGGTCCCCGCGCCCGAGGCCCGCGAGCCGGATCGCCTCCGGCATCACCGCGGCCGGGTAGCCAGGACGCACGCGGTCGTAGCACGCCGCCGCGCCGTCGAAGACCGAGCCGCTGTTCGCTGGTTGCCGCACGCACCGTGCTCCGGGACAAAGGGACCGCGAGTATCGCACCAGGGACGTCCCCGAGCCAGGGAAGCGCACGACCTCCGGCGCGACCACGCGATCGTTCGCGCGCGGCGACGCATTCGCGCGCCATCCTCATGACTCCGGCCAGACCACGTCCACCCCATTCAAACGCAGGAACGCCGCGCGCGGGCGCTCGCCGGCCCGTCGGAGGCGCACCACCCGCACCCGTGGGCGCGCCCCTTCGGGCGCGGGCACCACCGTGACCACGCCATCCGCCACGGCGATGCGACGTCCCCTGGACATAGGCGCCAATTCGTCCTCGCAGGGTACACCGCCCAGCGCCTCGAGCAGGGACACGAGCCCGGCGTCCGCCTCCACCACGACCTCGGCGGTGCCCGTGGACCCGTTGGCGTGGGTGGTCAGGGAGTCGGGATCGACCACGGGCGTGGCGTACTCGATGAAGAACACCGCGTCCCGGCCGGAGCCCGAGGGGACCACGTAGCGGAAGGGGCCGCCGCCGCTGCGCTCGACCGGGATGCCCACCCGCGTGGCCGCGGTGGCTACGCTCTCCGCCGGAGCGCCCAGCGCCAGGAAGGCGCCGCCCTCTCCGTCCTGCAGGAAGCGGCGGTACCCCAGCGCCAGGGCGTCCGTGGGCTCGCCCACGACAGCCATGAGTTCCACGCTGCTCCCGTCGGCGAGCTTCACGTGCCGGTTGCGGAGCCCGTTCGGGTGGAGCCGGCCCTCCTTGAGCGTGAAGCCGGCCTCGCGCCACGCACGCGAGGCGCCATCCAGATCATCCACGGGGACAACCACGTGGTCGATGCGGACCCGCGCCTCCGGCGCGGTACACCGCTCCTGACCCGCGGCCGGCCCGGACAGCGCGCCCAGGAGCAGCAGGACGGCGGACGCGAGGACGCGCCGCCGCCCGGAACGCCGCCGGACGGGGCTCCGCGGCGGGACTTCACACCGCCGCGGCTCCCCGTCGCACGTGTGCCTCAGCGCGGGACCCGCGCGTCCGCGCCCGGCTCGGCGATGACCCAGCTCGGCTGGCCCAGCGGCCGCTGGCGTGGCCAGACCTCGTCCAGGGTGTCCCCTTCGTACAGCCGACCGTTCTTCATCACGTACCGGATGGTGTTGCTGTTGCGGATGTCGTCCAGGGGGTTGGCGTCCAGCACCAGCAGGTCGGCCAGCTTGCCGCCCTCGATGGAGCCCAGCTCCTCCCCAGCCCCAGGGCCTCGGCGCCCATCTGCGTCGCGGCGCGCAGCGCTTCATGCTCCTCCAGCCCACCCGACTGCACGGCCCACAGCTCCCAGTGGTAGCCCAGGCCCTGCAGCTGCCCGTGGCTGCCGACGCCGATGCGTCCGCCCGCGTCGTAGATCTGCTTCAACCCGCGCGCGTGCTCCTCGAAGACGTACTCCTCGTCCATGAACCAGCCGTCGTTGCGGCGGCGTGTGCGCGAATCCAGGTCCTCGTGCGGCGTGAAGCGCCGCAGCTTCTCGTCCGCGTGCGGGTTCTCGGTGGCGTAGAAGTAGTTCTCCGAGAACGGACCGCCATACGACACCAGCAACGTGGGCGTGTACGTGATGGCGGAGCGGGCGGCCAGCTCCACCACGTCCCCGTAGATGGGATAGATGGGCAGCGAGTGCTCCTGACCGGGATAGCCGTCCAGCATCATGGTGAGGTCGTACGCGAACATCAGCCCACCTTCGGTGGTGGGCATCAACTCCTGCTCCTTGGCCGCCATGATGACCCACTGCCGCTGCTGGCGGTTGCCGGCCATGTACATCTTGATGGTCTTGGTGTCGTAGTACTCGCTGTAGCGCCGGAGGATGTCGCGCGCGTGCTCGAGGTCGCGGATCGGATCCTCGACGTAGTCACCGAACACGCCGGGCCCCGTCGAGTAGACGCGCGGTCCCAGCACCTCGCCCGCGTCCACGAGGTCCCCGTACGTGATCACGTCCGTGCTGGACGTCTGCGGATCGCGCGTCGTGGTCACGCCGTACGCCAGGTTGGCCATGTACATCCAGACCTGGCTCTTGTGGATGCCCCAACTGGGCCACATGTGGGAGTGGGTGTCCACGAACCCCGGCACGATCGTGCGGCCACTCACGTCGATCTCCTCCGCACCGGCCGGGATGTCCACCTGGCCGCGCGGGCCCACCGCGGCGATGCGGTTGTTGCGCACCACCACGTCCGCGTTCTCGATCACCTCGTCTCCCCGCATGGTGATCACGCGGGCGCCGCGCAGCGCCACCACGCCTTCGGGCAGGTCGCGCGTGGCCTGGATGCGGATGCGGGTCTCCGCGGCCTCGTAGGCATCGTCGCCGGAGGACGTCGTGTCGGACGGATTGGCCCGGCGCGCATCGGCGATCGAATCCTCCACCGCTTCGGCGCGATCCAGGTCGTAGACGAAGTGCGCGTTGCCGATCGACCAGTGCACGCTGCGGCCGTCCGACGCCCACGCCGGGAACTGCCCGCCCACCACGGTGAGCTTGCGGGCCGGGAAGGCCGCGTTGGCAGGATTGGCGACCGAGATGATCGGCGTCTCGCCACCCACGTAGGGGACGGTCACCACGTACAGGTCGTTGTTGACCTGCGCGAGGGCCTGGTCGCCCCGGGGCGCCTTGAGGATCACCGACGCCGTGTTGGGCGAGGGCGCCTCGGGGCGGGTGTTGCCCACCACCTTGACGTGCTGCCGCTCGTCCGTGCCGTCCCAACGGATGGAGACGAGCCCGTTCTGGCCGTGCGTCAGCCAGATGCGGTCCGGATCCGTGGCGAAGTGCGGCGTGGAGCGGCCCTCCGTGGGCGCGATGGCCGTGGCGTCCCCGCCCGCGGCCGGGATCCACACCAGGTCCTCCTCGGCACCGGGCGCGTTGGGGCCGGTGGCCTCCTGGTAGGCGCGCGCGGGCCCGCGGATGGCCACGATGCGCTCTCCGTCCGGAGACCAGGCGAGCTGCTGCCAGGTCGCGGCCATGCGCGTGAGCTGCTGCGCCTGTCCCTGTCCGTTCGCGCGGCGGCGGTGGATGTGGCCGCCGTCCGGCGTCCACGTCACCCAGGCCACCCACTGTCCGTCCGGCGACCAGGTCGGATACGCCTCGGTGGTGCCGGCCGGTCCCTCGGTCAGCCGCCGCGGCGTGCCGGACGGGTAGTCCATGACGTAGAGCTTGTCGAGCGCGGTGAAGGCGAGGCGTGCGCCGTCCGGCGAGGGCACCGCATCGCGGATCTGCCGCACGGTGAACTCCGGCGTGTCCGCGATGTCGTAGGAGAAGCGTACCTCGGGTCCCATCGCGATCTCCTCCCGCACGCGGAAGGGAACGGCGACCGGATCCCCACCGGCGACGGGCACGCGCCAGATCCTGCCCCCCCAGGACGCCACCAGCTCACGCGAATCCGGCGTGAACGACATGCCGGGCAGCGCGTCGCGGTCCGCGATCGACTCCAGGTCGTCACGCTGCACCGGGTAGACCAGCCAGCGCTCGGCGCCGCTCTCCAGGTCGCGCAGGCGCAGCCCGGTCTGGTCCTCGAAGCGCGATCCGTACACCAGCCAGCGGCCGTCCGGCGAGAGCGTGGGCCGGAACGCGGAGCCGTAGCGCGACGAGCGCGTGTAGGTGCGACCCGTGTCGCGATCGTACACCGCGATCTGGTACTGCGGGAACGACGCGTTGTAGTCCCAGCTCCGCATCCGGCGTCCGTGCCAGATCCAACGGCCGTCCGGGCTCACTGCGGCGCCGACCGTCTTCAGGGGATCGGGATCCTCCATCAGCACGCGGCCGCTGCCGCCGTCCACGTGGCCCATCCAAAGCTTGACCACGCCGAGCCGCGACTCGCTGCGCGAGGCCAGCACGTATTCGCCGTCCGGCGTCCATTCGGGCGAGACCCAGCCGTTGTCGTTCCCCTTGGTGATCTGCGCCGTGTCGCCGCTGGCCAGCTCCAGCGTCCACAGGTTCTGCCCGCCGGAGCGGTCGGAGACGAAGAGCAGCTTCGAGCCATCCGGGCTGTAGACCGGCTGCGCGTCGAAGGCGAGTCCGCTCGTGATGCGACGGGCGTCGCCCCCGCCGATCGGCACCGTGTAGAGGTCGCCGAGCAGGTCGAACGCGATGGTGCGTCCGTCGGGGCTCACGTCCAGCGAGATCCAGGACCCCTCGTCCGTATCCAGCGTGAAGGAGCGCTCCGCGGGCAGCGGGAGCGAAGCCTTGGACGCGCTGCTGTCCCCGGCGGCCGGGGTTTCCTGGGCCGCCAGCGCGGGCGCCAGCAGCGACGCGAAAAGGAACGCGCCGGTCCCGAGCGCAGTCGAAGACAGGGTGGGCGTGTTCATGGCGGAGCGTCCTCCCGGAGGCGTCGTGCGTGCGTTGCTCATGATGTAGGATACGGGGGAGAGGCGGCGCGCAGCCATGAGCCGGGACGGAACGCGGAGCGGGAGTGGACGGATGACGGCGGTACCCTGGACCCTCGGAGGACTCGCACTGGTGGTGGCCGCGGGCTGGGTCTCCCCGTTCGCACGCACGCTCGCGGGCGCGCTGGCCTGTCTGGCCGGCGTGGCCGTCGCGTTCTTCGGCGTCCTGTCGACGCCGCCGGAGGTGGGTCAGGCTTTCGGGGGCAGCGCGCTCATGGCGACCGGCAGCATGGCCATGGCCATGGCCTCGTTCCGCCGCTGGGTGCTGGTCGCGCTGCTGTTCGTGGTGGGCATCCCCTTCTCGATGGTGCTGTGGATGAGCCTGCGTCTGGTCGCGGCCGACGCCGCCACCGTCCAGTCCACCGCGCTGCAGTGGGTGGCGCTGGGTGTGGTCGTGGCCCTGGGCGCGTTCGGGGTGGAGCTGGCGGCCGCCTGGTCCACCCGCGCCCGCAAACCCAAGGGCTGAGGTCTCCGTGGGAGACGCACCGGTGGACGTGGTGCGCCACTGGATGGCGGTGCTCCTGGTGATCGGCTACCCGCCCGGCGTGCTCTACTGGTACGCCGTCCATCCCTTCGCGGAGCGCTGGCGGCGTCTGGGACCCGCGGTCTCGCTGGCCATCCTGCTGCCCGCGCTGGTCGGGGCGGTCCTGGCCGGTCTGGCCGTCCGGGCGTCGCTCATCGGGGCCGATCTGGGCTTCACGTGGGCCACCGTCCTGCCGGGCCTGCTGCTGTACGGGCTGGGCCTGGGGGTGGAGCGCCGCTGCCGGCGTCAGCTCCGCCTCCGGGTGCTGGCCGGGGTGCCCGAGCTGTCCCAGGCCCGACCCGGCCGCCTCCTCACGGAGGGCATCTACGGCCGGGTGCGGCACCCGCGCTACGTGGCCGTGCTGCTCACCACCACCGGGTGGGCGCTGGTCGCCAACCACACGGGGGCCTACGTCCTCTCGCTGGCCGCCTCGCTGGCCCTGTTCGGGGTGGTGGGGCTGGAGGAGCGGGAGCTCGCCGACCGGTTCGGTCATGCCTGGACCGAATACGCTCGTCGGGTCCCCCGTTTCGTGCCCCGACCCGGTCACTGACCCGGCGCGGGCCCACGCCCCCCGCGGTGTGGGATCGGCACACAGAATGCACCCTCCAGATGCACGGCCCGTGGTGGAATCGCGACACAAAGTCGCGCAAGTGCGCTCCCATGCATGCTTTGCAGGGGTGCCACACCGGGGCTCCCCCTGGAGTGTGTCAGGCATCGATGAAGCTGGTCCAGCATCTCCTGCTGCTGGTGCTCGGCGTGACGGCGGTCGTGGGACTGGGAGTGCGTCTGCGCTACGGCGGCGGCAAGCCCTTCCCCGAGCTCACCGTGGCGGAGGGCATCGATCAGGACCGTCTCGAGAAGGTGGCGGAGCTGGCGCTCCCCCCGGCCAAGGTCATCGTGACCGCCGAGGGCCGGACGTTCTTCGTGGCCCACCCGGCCATGGAGGCGGACGGGGCCAAGCTCTTCGAGATCGTGGACGGCCGCCCCATCGCCTATCCCAACGAGGCCTTCCAGGCCCAGTTGCGTGCGCCTTCGGCGCTGGCGCTGGACGGGGACGGACGCCTGTGGGTGCTGGACGGCGGTTCCATGGGCATCGAGCCGCACCGGATCTACGCCTTCAACCTGCACGCCAACCGGGTGGTGCACGAGCACGCCTTCGTCCCGGACGTGGCCGAGATCGGCTCGTACTACGCCGACATGCAGGTGACGCGCGACGGGAACTACGTCTTCATCGCCGACGCGAGCATCGTGCGGCGCAATCCCGCGCTGGTCATCTACGACGTGCGCAAGCGACGCAGCCGCCGCGTGCTGGAGGGCCATCCCGGGTTCATGCCGCAGGACTGGATCGTGCGCACGGCCCAGCGGGACCTGGTCTACTACAAGGGACTCGTGGCCTTCAAGGCCGGCTTGAGCGGCGTGGCCTTGAGCTGGGACGGCGAGTGGCTCTACCTGACGGCGCTGTCCCACGATCGCCTCTACCGCATCTCCACCGAGCTGCTGACCGGGACGGAGCCGCGCGGAGGCCTGGCGTCGCACCTGGAGGACGTGGGCCGCAAGCCACTGTCCGACGCGGTGGCGTTCGACCGCTGGGGCAACGTGCTGGTGGGGGACGTGGAGCATGGAGGCGTGGCGCGCCTGCGGGGCGACGCCGTGCAGATGCTGATCCGGGGCGAGCAGATCCGCTGGCCCTCGGGCTTCTGGAGCACCGGCGAGGGGTGGGTCTACATCGCCGACGCCGGCCTGCCGGACGTGCTGTTCCAGTCGCCGCTGCACCGGGCGGAGAGCGCTCCGTACGTGCTCTGGCGCTTCCGGCCCTCGCCGCCCAACCGCATGGCGTTGCGGGAGTAGCGCGGGTCGGAACCCCCGGCAGCGGCCGACGTATTCCACGTCCACCCGTCGGACGCCCCATGCCGTGCAGGAGGAGCCGTGAACGCCGCAGCCTCGCAGGTCGCCACCCTCGGCGGCGGGTGCTTCTGGTGCTTGGAAGCCGTCTACGAGCAGCTCCAGGGTGTCACGTCGGTGGTGTCCGGCTACGCCGGCGGGCACCGCAGGAATCCCAGCTACGAGCAGGTCTGCACCGGCACCACCGGCCACGCCGAAGTGGTGCAGGTCACGTTCGATCCGTCGGTCATCACCTACCGGGAGATCCTGGAGGTGTTCTTCGCCATCCACGATCCCACCACGCTGAACCGGCAGGGTGCGGACGTGGGGACGCAGTACCGCTCCGTGATCTTCCATCACTCCCCGGAGCAGGAGGCCGAGGCGCGTGCGGTGATGACCGCGCTCGAGGCCGAAGGCATCTGGGACGCGCCGCTGGTCACGCAGGTGGAGCCCGTGCCGGAGTTCTTCCCGGCGGAGGCGTACCACCAGGAGTACTTCCGCAACAACCCGGGCCAGGGCTACTGCCGTGCGGTGGTGGCGCCCAAGGTGGCCAAGTTCCGGCAGCGCTTCCTGCACAAGCTGAAGGGCGCCACCCAACCGGCTCCGTGAGCGCCGCACCGGGCGGGATCGGCCCGCGCGCACGCACGCGGTGGCGGCTCCTGTCGCGGGTCGCGGCCGTGGCGCTGTCCCTCCCCGTCTCCCTGTCCGCGCAGACCCGGCGGGACGCACCGCTCGGACACGGCGTGCACAGCTTCGTGGACGAGGAGACCTACGCGGTGCAGGGTCGCTCCTTCCGCGAAGCCTACGCGCAGATCCAGGCGGAGGGGCCGGCCGATTCCGCCGGGCGCCGCAAGCACGGTCTGACCTCCTACGAGCTGGAGCCGTCGTGGCAGTTCGTGGAGAGTCGGCGCGCCTGTCGCATGCGGGTGGTGAGCATCGTGGCCCGCGTGCGCGTGCGCCTGCCCGACTGGACGGAGGCGGAGTCGAGCGACGCCGCGTCGAAGGCCGCCTGGGACGCCTACATCACGGAGCTGCGCAAGCACGAGCACACGCACCGCGACTACGTGCTCGAAGCGGCGTCCGCGCTCTTCGACGAGCTGCAGGGTCTGAACGCGGCGCGCTGCGACGACCTGCGCAGTGACGCCAGCACACGCACGGCGCGCGCGTACCGCGCGTTGCAGGAGCGGCAGGCCGCGCTGGACGCTGGCGAGGCCGGGCGGTGATCTCCCGCCGGGGAGGCGCGGCGCCCGTCCTGATGCTGGTGCTGCTGATGTTCGCGGTGGCGCTCGGCTGGGTGGCGCGCGAGCGGCAACAGGCGGTGGCGGCGCAGCAGGAGGCCATCCCGCCCGCCCGGGTGCTGGTGCGCACGGGGGCCGTCCCGCGCGCCGTGCGCGAATCCTCCGGGGTGGCCGTCAGCCGGACGCACCCGGGGGTGCTGTGGACCCACAACGACTCCGGCGGGGACGCCGAGCTGTTCGCGATCGACCTGGCAGGCGAGGTGCTCGGCCGGGTGGAGCTGGACGGGGCGGGCGCGCGCGACTGGGAGGACATCGCCCTGGGGCCCTGCCCGGCCTCCTGGGAGGAGCCGGCGAGCTGCCTGTACGTGGCCGACACCGGCGACAATGCCGGCGTACGCCGCGACGTCACGCTGTACGTCCTGCCGGAACCCGCGCCGGATGCGCGCGAGGTGAAGCCCAGGGCCGAGCTCGACTTCACGTACGACACGGGTCCGGACGACGCCGAGGCCGTGGCGGTCACGGCGGAGGGCGACCTGATCGTGGTCACCAAGGGGCGCCACGGACACGTGACGCTGTACGAGCTCGGGCACGAGGCGCTGGATGAAGCCCTGGGACAGAAGGGGCGGGTGACGCTCGGACCCGGCCAGCGGCTCCCGATCGAGCCCGACCGCCGGCTGCAGCGCCTGGTCACCGGCGCGGCCATCTCGGCGGGCGGCCGCCTTGCCGTCCGGACCTACCCGGAGGTCTACTTCTTCGACCGGACGGACGCGGGCTGGACTCTTGCAGGGGCCTGCTCCTTCTGGAACCGGAACATGACCGGGGAGGCCATCGACTTCCTGGACGAGCACCAGATGGTGGTCACGGGGGAGTGGGTGCGGAGCCGCCCGGGCGACATCTTCCGGGTCCGCTGCGATGCCGAGGACGGAGGACAGGAGCGCTGATGGTTCGCAACATCGCGGGAGTGGTCGTGGGCCTGGCCCTGGGCGTGCTCGCCATCCTCCTGGTGGAGATGGTGGGGCAGGCGATCGTGCCGCTGCCGCTGGATGCCGAGCGGAGCGATCCGGCCATGCTGGCCGCCGCCGTGGCCTCGGTGCCCATGACGGCGTTCCTGTTCGTGGTGCTGGCCTGGGCCGCGGGCGCCTTCGTGGGCGCCTGGATCGCGGCCCGGCTCGGCAGCCGGGGCGCCGCGGCGGTGGTGGTGGTCATCCTGCTGCTGACCAGCGTGTACAACATGGCCGTCCTGCCCAACCCCCTCTGGTTCTGGGTGCTCGGGGTGCTGGCCTTCCCGGCGCTGGGCGTGCTGGGGGCGCGGATGGGGGAGCGGGGGCGGCCGGCGTCCGCCCACGTCTGAGCGGATCCTCCGGATCGAAGCGTTGCCACACCCCATGTGAACCCGCCGCGGGCGGGCTGACCGGACGTCAGCGCGCTGCCCCACCTCGCGGCCAGATCCCCCAAGCCAGCACGCCCACGGCGGCCGTCCCCAGCACCGCCACCTCCCCCGTCCACCAGGCCAGCGCGCCCAGGGCCACCGCCGCGAAGACGGGCAGCCCGCGGCCGGCCGCGGGGCGGGAGACCGGGCGGGTGCCGTCCAGGGCGGACTGGAACAGCCCCCGCACCACGCCCTCCCCGCCCGCACCCAGGTGGCGGCCCAGCACGGTGGAGCCCGACAGGGCGACCAGCGTGGGGACGGCCCGCACCGCGAGGGCACGGGCCGCGTCCGGATTCTCGGCCACATTGAGCGACTGGTAGCGGACGCGGCCCTCGAAGTCGCGGGCCACGCCTTCGACCAGCGGCATCATCGCCTTGCAGTGCGGGCAGGTCGGAGACCAGGCCAGCACCACAGAGGCGTCAGGCATGGCGCGCGGCCTTGTTGGTGCGGAAGCCGAACAGCGAGTAGGCCGGGCACCAGCCGATCAGGCCGGTCAGCAGCGGCACGAAGCCCAGGAACTTGAAGACGGTCCCGAGCGTGCCGGTGACCACACCGCCCCAGCCCAGGCCCAGCAGCGCGAGTCCCACGATGACGCGCGCGGCGCGGTCCCAACCCGCTTCGTTGATCATGACGTCCTTCCAGGCTCGGTGGGTGGACGCCGGAGTGGCGTCCTCTAGGGGAGAGAGCCGGGGAGGGGTGCGGAGGATTCAGGGGGGAGCTGGAGGTGGGCCCATTGTGGCATGGAGTGTGTATGCATTCAAATGCATATTGCCTGAATGGCATACGAGATGAACCCTCCGACGCGAGGGATTGATCTGATGGCGACCAAGTTCCGTGAGATTCGTGAGCGCCTCACTCCCGAGAGACAGGAGCGCATCCGCGAGCGCACCAAGGAGCTTCTGGAGGAACTGCCACTCCAGGAGTTGCGCCAGGCGCGAGCCTGGTCGCAGGAGGAGCTGGCGGAAGTGCTCGGCCTGAACCAAGCGACGATCTCGAAGCTTGAACGTCGCACGGACATGTACTTGAGCTCGCTCCGTCGCTTCATCGAAGCGATGGGCGGAGAGCTCGAGATCACCGCCAGCTTCCCAGAAGGTCGGGTTCGGATCCAGCTCTTCGAAGACCTGGAGGCGGCCAGGCCCGCCAAGGGATAGCGGGCCTCCCTCCCGGAGATGTCCAAATTCCAGGACGTCCCGGCGACGGGAGGACGACCAGGGAGCGGCACGCGGCCGCGGGTGAACTGAGTCGGGAGGGGGCGGGGCACCGCGTCCATATTGGTGCCGATCCATAAGGTTCGGGCCCAAACCCTATTTTTGGGTCGCGCTTGGATAAGGCAGCTTCTCCTGGGAGGCGAGAGGCAGGCCGCCCGAACCCAATCCCCCGGCGCCTGGCACCTCCCCACCCCCGCAACTTAGGTTCGCCTAACACCGAGATCCGCTCGGGTCCCCCGCCCCGCGCATTCTGGACAGCCTCGTGATCGCAGCCACCCTGCTCGCCGCCTCCCTCTCCCTTCCCGCCCTCACCGCCTCCACTCCCGCTCCCGACACCGTCCGCGGTCGCGTGACCGACGGCACCTCCACGGCCGTGGCCGACGCGCGCGTGGTGGTGACCGAGTTCGGGCGGGTCGTCACCACGGGCCCCGATGGCCGGTTCGCCCTGCCGCTGCCCGACGGCCACTACACGGCCGTGGTGGACCATCCGGGCTTCGCGGCGCGCCGCATCGTGCTGGACGTCCCTGTCTCCGGCCTGGTCGAGGTGGAGCTCGCCGCCGCCCCGCTCCAGCTCGATCCGCTGAGTGTCACCGCCGAGCGTGCGCCCTCCGCGGCGTCGGGCTCCCCGCTGCCCATCACCACGCTGGAGCCCGAGGCGCTCGATCGGCGGCGCATCCGCTCGCTGGCCCGCGCCATCGACGGGCTGCCGGGCGTGGACGCGCTGACCACGGGCGAGCAGATCGGCAAGCCGGTGGTGCGGGGGCTGTCGGGCGCCCGGGTGCTGGTGCTCGAGAACGGCCACCCGCTGCGCGACTACTCGTGGAGTGACGAGGACGGCCCCGCCATCGACCCCGCACTCGAAGACCGCGTGGAGGTGATCCGCGGACCGGCCAGCGTGCTCTACGGGTCGGACGCGATCGGCGGCGTGGTCAACGCGCTGCCGGCGCCGCTGCCGTACGCGGGACCCTCCCGCACCAGCGTGGGGCTCACCCTGGCCTCCAACGACCGCGAGGCGGGCGGATCGCTCCGGCACGAAGGCGCCTCGGGAGCCTGGGCCTGGCGCGTGGCCGGCGTGGGCCGGCTGGGCCAGGACATCCACACGCCGAGCGGGCCCATCGACAACACCGGGTTCTTCGCGGCGGCGGGCGAGCTGGCCCTCGCGCGGCACTCGGAGCGCGGCACCACCACGCTGCGCTATTCCCGGCAGGGCGGGGAATACAAGCTGCTGGAGGCCAACGGTCCCCCTCCGGGCGTGGAGGAGGCGGATGAAGGCCCCGAGCGGAAGTCCGCCGACGACCGCATCCAGCTCGACGGCAATTACGTGCTGGGCGGCACGCGGCTGGAGACGCGGGCCCAGTGGCAGCGGCACTGGATCGCCGAGCTGTCGGACGATCTCTCCACGCCGGGTCAGAAGATCGAGACCGAGGTGTTCAACCTCGCGCTCAACTCGTTCTCCGGGGACGTGCTGCTGCATCACGGGGGCGAACGGGTCGGCGGCACGGTGGGGGTGAGCCTGCTCCGTGAGATCAACGACACGCGGGGTGCGGTGCCGCTGGTGCCGGATGCGACCACGTCCTCCGCCGCGCTGTTCGCGTTCGAGCAGGCGAGCGTGGGGCCGATCCGGCTGCTGGCCGGCGTGCGGGCCGAGACGCACTCCATCGATGCGGACGCCAACGCCGACCTGGCTCTGGCCGCGCAGACGCGGTCCAGCGACGTGGTGGTGGGCAACGTGGGGGCGGTCCTGAACCTCACCGGCAACCTGTCCGTGGCCGCCAACGTGGGGCGGGCCTTCCGGGCGCCGAACCTGTTCGAGCTGTTCACGAACGGACCCCGGCTGGGCGAGGCCCGCTACGAGATCGGCGATCCCGAGCTGACCCCCGAGACCAGCGTGAACCTGGACGGCTCCGTGCGGTGGGATTCGCCCCGGGTGCACGCCGAGCTGTCCGGCTACCACAACCGGATCGACGACTTCGTGTTCGTGGCCCCGACCGGCGAGTTCCGGAACGGGCTCCGGGTCTTCCGCTACGCCCAGGCCAACGCCGAGCTGGACGGGGGCGAGGCCCTGGTGCGGGTGCGGCCCACGGACCTGCTCACGCTGGAGGCCCGCTTCGACGCCGTGGAGGGCCGGCGGGTGGCCAGCGACGAGCCCCTCCCGTTCATCCCGCCCCCGCACGCCGCGTTCGAGGCCGAGCTGCACCCGGGCCACTGGACCACAGCCTTCACGCACCCCAGAATCGGGGTGGAGGTGGAGGCGGTGGCCGAGAAGGAGGACGCCGCCGCCAACGAGCTGGCCACGGGCGGGCACGCCGTGCTGAACCTGGACCTGGGCGGTGAGCTCCACCTGGGCGCCCGGGACTTCAACGTGGACCTGCAGGTCCGGAATGTCACGAACGCGGAGTACCGGAGCTTCCTGAGCCGGTACAAGGAGTTCGCGAGCGATCCGGGGCGGTCGGTGGTGTTGTTGGTGGGGGTGGGGTTGTAGGGGGTTCGACCCTCGGGACCAGCAGCGAGTGGGCGTAAGAAGTCAGCTTGGGCTACCGCTGTGAGCTCAGAGGGCGCCGAGCTCGCGGGCGATTCACGCTACTGGCTCCGGACTCAGAACATGGGGATTTATGAGCTATTGGCCTCCGGGGCTAGCGTCGTATTGCGTCAAGCGATAGGGATCGGCCAAAGGTACTCAGATGATTCACACGAATAGGACATGATCACGTGAGCAGGGCCAATCACGGGCCAGCCAGCAGCCGTGTAGACGATCCAGAGGCTGTGCGAAGCATGCTGCGTCGACACCTTCTTGATCTTGGATTCTCGCAGAACGGGCACGGCTAT
>JAWKQN010000027.1 GCA_041390125.1 Gemmatimonadota bacterium
AGGCACGCAGGGTCATCGACGCGTCGGGCAGCGTCGTCACCCCGGGATTCATCGACAACCACTCGCACGTGCAGCTTTCCATCGCCGACCACCCGCTGTCGGAGAACTTCCTCCGTCAGGGAATCACGACGCTGTCGGCCTCACTGCATTCGGGCGATCAACCCTGGCCGTTGGACACGTTTGCGTCCGGCCTGGAGACCGCCCCCAACCTCGCGTTCTGGGCCGGCCACTCCTGGGTGCGTCGTCAGGTCATGGGACTCGACAACCGCGACCCCACTCCCGACGAGCTGGACGAGATGCGGGAGCTGGTGGCCGAATCGATGCGACAGGGCGCAATGGGGCTGTCCACGGGACTTCTCTACGTTCCCGCCAACTACGCCAGGACGGAGGAGGTCATCGAGCTGGCCAAGGTGGCCTCGCAGTACGGCGGCATCTACGTGAGCCACATGCGCAACGAGGGCTCCGGCCTGCTGGATTCCGTCCGTGAGCTGATCCGCATCGCCGACGAGGCCGACATCCCCGCCCAGATCAACCACCACAAGGCCACGGGCGCCGCACAGTGGGGGTGGAGCGAACGCTCCCTGGCGCTCATCGACTCCGCGAACGCGGCGGGGCTGAAGGTCACGCACGACCTCTATCCCTACGCGGCCAGCAGCACGGGCTCCTCCATCCTCTTCCCGCAGTGGGCTCTGGCCGGAGGCGCCGCCGCCTTCGCCGAGCGGGTCGCCGATCCCGCGACCCGCGATCGCATGGAGGCCGACATGCGCGAGATCTGGATGAAGGACCGCGGAGGAGCCGACCTGGCCCGCGTGCAGTTTCGCACGCTGCCATCCGATCCCTCCTACGACGGCAGGACGCTGGCCGACTACGCGGAGGATCGTGGCCACGATCGCATGGACCTGGAGGCCGGGATCGATCTGGCGATCGAGCTGCAGCTGGCCGGCGGCTTCAGCGCCATCTATCACGCCATGGACGAGCAGGACGTCATCCGCATCCTGCAACACCCGCTGGCCATGATCGAGACGGACGGCGACAACGTCGGGTACGGGGAAGGCTTTCCCCATCCGCGCAGCTATGGCGCATTTCCCCGCGTGCTCGCGCGCTACGTGCGCGAGCTGGGCGTGATCTCGCTCGAGGAAGCGGTCCGGAAGATGACGTCCATGCCCGCCGACTGGTTGGGGCAGACGGACCGGGGCCGGCTCGCTCCCGGCATGCTTGCGGACGTGGCGGTGTTCGATCCCGAGACCATCCGAGACCGGGCCACGTACGCCGACCCCCACCAGTACTCATCCGGCATCGAGCACCTTCTGGTCAACGGGGTTCCCGTGATCCGGGGTGGCGCCCTGACCGGGGAGAAGCCGGGGCGGTGGCTGGAAGGGCCTGCGCGGAAGCCGGTCAGCTGAGCGGCGCAGGGGTCCTGGCGAACGGCGTTGCGTGCTTCCCTACATGCTGATCGTGTACGGGAACCACGCCGCCACCGCCTCCCCGCCCTTGGTGGCAGGCCGGAACACCCATTCGGCGGCTTCGCGGATCAGGCGCTCGTTGAAGGAGCGCGACGGGGTGGGCGGATTGAGGCGCGTGGAGTCCGCCACCACGCGGCCGTCCACGCCCACGAAGACCCAGACCTCCACCTGCCGGCCCTTCAAGTCGCGGCTCGAGGGCGGTAGGATCATGCCCCGGGGGGAGGGCGGCACCAGCCGGAAGGTGCCCTCCTCGTCCGTGCCGCCATCGCCCTTGCCCTGGCCGTTCTCCAGGCCGGGGCCCTGGAGGTCGCCGGGGGCGTTGCCCAGGGCGGCGCCCGCGTCCACCCGGACCTCGGTGTCGATCTCGATCGGCTCGACGTCCTCGAGGGTGGGGAGCGGCACCGGGGGCGGGGTGATGGGCACCGTGGGCGGCGCCTGGACGTTCAGCGCCTGCATGCCTCCGGCGGCGGCCCGGTTGTCACCGGCCCGAGGGCCGGCCGCCGCGAATGGAGACGTCGGGATCGGGGTATGACGCCAGAACAGGAAGATCAGGGCGTGGAAGACGAGGGACGCGTAGAGCGCCCGTCGCCAGACCTTGTCCTGATCGCGGCGCCGATCCTTGACGCTGGACGAGTTCGTGGACCTCATACCCGGTAGTACTGAGGCCCCTCCGAAGAGGTTTCGCCGTTTGACCACCGTGGCCCGACCCCCCGAGCGCCCCCGGGCGCCCGCTGCCGCCCCGCGGCAGGGGGGACGCGCACATGCGTACTACGAGCTGACCAAGCCCACGATCGCCCTGTACGTGGTCATCGTGGCCGCGGCGGCCTGGTACCTGGCCCAGGGCAGTGCGGGCCTTTCGTTGGGGCCGTTGGCCGTCCTGGCCGCGGGCCTGCTGGTCGCCACCGGCGGCGTGCTCGCCCTCAACCAGTACCTGGAGCGCGCTCCGGACGCGCTGATGCGCCGAACGCGGTCGCGCCCGCTGCCATCGGGCCGGGTGGCCCCCGGGGCGGCGCTCGCCTTCGCGCTGCTGCTGATCGCCACCGGCACGGCCGTCCTGTGGGTGGGGCTGGGCTGGCTGCCGGCCGTGCTGACCCTGACCGCCGGGACCGCCTACAACTTCGTCTACACGCCGCTCAAGCCCCGCACCTATGTCGCCACCCTGGTGGGCGCCTTCCCGGGCGCCGTGCCGGCCCTGGTGGGCTGGAGCGCCGCCACCGGCTCGCTGTCGCCCGGCGCCTGGGTGCTGTTCGGCATCGCCTACTTCTGGCAGATGCCCCACGTCCTCGGCCTGGCCTGGGTGCTCCGGGAGGACTACCGGGCCGCGGGCTTCCTGCTGACGCCCCCCGCCGATCCCGGCGGCAAGGTCATCGGGCTCCACATGGTGGCCCATGCGGCCATCCTGCTGCCCGTGAGCCTGCTGCCCTCCCTGTTCGGGCTGACCGGCTCCCTCTACGCGGTGGGCGCCCTGGGCCTGGGGATCTGGCTCATCTGGCTCTGCGTGCGCGCCTGGCGGGGCATGAGCACCGCGCGGGCCCGCTCGGTCTTCCTGGGCTCTCTGCTCTATCAGCCCCTGCTGCTCGGTCTGATGCTCCTGGACGTGGCGGCGCTGGGGCGGTGAGGCCCGGCGTCCGATCCTCGCGGGCGGGCCTCGGCTCCGCCGCCGCCCTGAGGCTCCGGGTCCGGGCAGCGCTGCTCGCATTGGTCGTGGCTCCCCTCCTTCCCGGCTCGCTCATGGCCCAGACGTCCGAGCGCCCCCGGGCGCGCGACCTCGGCATCACGGTCGGCATCTTCCCCACCGGGGCCGCCAACGCCATCACGGACGTCCAGGGCGTCCTGGTGGGGCAGACCACCGTCACGGACGGCAGCCGGGTCAACACCGGCGTGACGGCCATCCGGCCCCATCCGGGCAACGTGTACTTCGACCGCGTGCCGGCCGCGATGGTCGTGGGCAACGGGTACGGCAAGCTGATCGGGGTGACCCAGGTGCGGGAGCTGGGCGAGCTGGAGACGCCGATCCTGCTGACGTGCACGCTGTGCGTCTGGAAGGCGGCCGACGCCATGGTGGAATGGGCCTTGGCCCTGCCCGGCATGGAGAACGTGCGCTCGCTCAACGCGGTCGTGGGCGAGACCAACGACGGCGGCCTGAACGACATCCGCGCCCGCCCGATCGAGCCCCGGCACGTGGTGGACGCCCTGGAGGGCGCCACGTCCGGTCCGGTGGAGGAAGGGTCCGTGGGCGCCGGGCGAGGCACCCGCGCGTTCGGGTGGAAGGGCGGGATCGGCACCAGCAGCCGGGTGCTGCCGGACGCGCTGGGCGGATGGACCGTCGGCGTGCTGGTGCAATCCAACTTCGGCGGCATCCTCACCATGGCGGGCGCGCCGGTCGGGCAGGCGCTGGGGCGCTACTCCTTCCAGAACGCCGTGGAGGGCCGTGGGCCCTCGCCCGACGACGCGGGGGACGGTTCCATCATGATGGTGGTGGCCACCGACGCGCCGCTCTCCGCCCGCAACCTGGAGCGGCTGGCCCGGCGCGCGCTGATGGGCCTGGCGCGCACGGGGTCCTTCGCCGGGAACGGGTCGGGCGACTACGTCATCGCCTTCTCCACGGCCGGATCCGTGCGGCGCGATCCGCGGGAGTCCGTGCAGACCGTCGAGGATCTGGCCAACGAGCCCATGTCGGCGCTGTTCGAGGGCGTGGTGGAGGCCACCGAGGAAGCCATCTACAACTCGCTGCTCAAGGCCACCACCGTGGAGGGCCAGGGCAGCGTGGCGGATGCGCTCCCGATCGACGAGACCGTCGAGGTGCTGCGGCGCTACGGGGTGATCCGCTAGCTGTGACGACCGGGGACGTTGCTACGTAGAACACCGCAGTGTGAGCCCTTCGATCCTGCTCGAAAACGGCGATGCTGATCTCAAGAGATCGAACCCATGTCGAGCCGTGCCCACGATGCCCCGGCCATCCCGATGGGTACTAACGCCGAGGTGGCTGCCCGTCTCTTGGAAGAGGCGGCCGGATTCTTCAGCACGCTGGCCGAGAAGAATGAACCCTTGCGTAGCGAGCTCGGCGAGAACGCCTCGGTCTTCCGCCAGATGGGCAGACTCCTCCAGGCTGAGCCGCTGGGCCAGAGCGAGGGACGCACGCATGGTGCACTCGCTGGCAAACTGCTGGAGGATGCGGCCACGTTCTTTCGCACGCTGGCCAGCGCGCAGCCTGCCATAGACCGGCAGCTGCGAGAGAACGCCGAGATCTATGCGTACGTTGGACGGATGGTGGCCGCCGACCCCTCCGGCCCGCTTGGCTCGTTGGACCCACGCGGCGTCATGGGGGACTAGCTCGGGCCCGGCGTGGTAGGCCACATCCGGGGGGCGCAACGACCCGGACCTCACCGACGCCACAGCCTACGTCTGGAGCCTGTCGAACGGACGACACCCTCCGGGCTGAAGCGCGCACCCAGTCTGGACGCGCCGGGCTCCCCACTCCGCCCCGGCGTTCCCGCGGGGACGTCCGGGCGGTTGGATGTGGGTCGCAGCTGGTGGACCACCGGGCCAAGCGTGTGAGGCCCGCCCCCGCGTTTCCGCTGAAACGTCCGCGCGCTCGCATCTGGATCCGGGCAGGCCGGCCGAGTGGGCCAAGCGTCTGAGGCCCGCCCCGCGTTTCCGCTGAAACGTCCGGGCGGTCGCATGCTCCCGTGGGCGCCCGGTCGCGGGGTGCCGGTCCGCTCCCTATGCTGTACGGGCGTCCACCGCCCGACCGCCTCCGGAGGCCCGCATGTCCGTCCGGCGCACCGCCACACCCGCTCTGCTGTCCCTCGCGCTGCTCGCGCTCCTCGCGCCCTCACCCCTCCGCGCCCAGGGCTTCTCCGTCGACGATATCCTGAGCCCGCCCTTCCCGGTGGAGCTGGTGTCCGCGAAGGCCGCCGACCGCATCGCGTGGATCGAGTACGAGCGCGGCCTGCGCAACGTCTTCACGGCCGCCGCTCCCGATTTCACACCGATGCGGCTCACGGACTACCCGGACGACGACGGGCACGACCTCACCACGCTGCGCATCTCGGACGACGGCACCGTCGTGACGTTCATCCGCGGACATACGCCCAACCGCGAGGGTTGGATCGCGAATCCGGCCAGCGATCCGCTGGGCGCCGAGCGCGCCATCTGGGCGGTCTCCACATCCGGCGGCACGCGCGCCTGGCGCGTGGTGGAGGGCTGGAACCTGGCGCTGTCGCCCGATGGCCGTTGGGTCGCGTATGCGAAGGACGGCGCCGTCTATCGCGCGCCGGTCAATCCCGGGCTGGGCAGCCCTCAGCTCCGGGACGAGGAGCCACCGCTGTTCCGGGTGTTCGGCACGCAGGAGGATCCGGTCTGGTCCCCGGACTCGAAGCGGATCGCCTTCGTCAGCGAGCGCGGCGATCACAGCTATATCGGCGTCTACGACGTGGACGCGCCGCGCATCACGTACCTCGCGCCCGGCGTCGATCGCGACACGAGCCCGGTCTGGTCCCCCGACGGCAGCCGGATCGCCTTCATCCGCAGGCCCGGTCTCCCCTTCGGCGCCGGCCAGGACGTCTCCGACGCGCGGGCCGCGCAGCTTCCGGACGGCCTGCTTGAGTCCCGCTTCGCCGGTGGGTACGACTGGTCCCTGTGGGTCGCCGACGTGGCCACCGGCGAAGGTCGGGAGATCTTCCACAACGCGCCCGGCGACTCGCTGCTCTCCGAGGTGCGCGAGATCCTCTGGGCCGGCGACCACATCCTCTTCCAGGCCGAGCCCGACGGGTGGCGTCACTACTGGTCGGTGCCCGCGGACCGCGTCTCCAGCGAGGCACGGCTGCTCACGCCGGGCGACGGCATCGCCGAGCAGATCGGGCTGTCGGCGGACGGGCGCACGCTGTTCTACGCCACCAACGTGGACGACCTGCACCGGCGGCACCTGTGGAAGGTGCCGACGGCGGGCGGGCGCGCCGAACAGCTCACCCGCGGGTCGAGCGTGGAGACGTATCCGGCCGTGCTGGCGTCCGGCCGGCAGGTGGCGGTGCTCGCGGGTGGACCGCAGCGGCCGCTGTCGGTGGCGCTGGTGCCGGCGAGCGGCGGCGAGCCCCGGTTCGTGACGACGCTCCCGGACCGCTTTCCGCTGACGCGGCACGTGGAGCCCGAGAACGTGACGCTCGAGGCCGCCGACGGCTTCGAGTTCCACAACCAGGTCTTCCTGCCACCGGACCTGAAGCCGGGGGAGAAGCGCCCGGCGCTCCTGTTCATCCACGGCGGCTCGCGCCGGCAGATGCTGCTCGGCTACCACTACATGCACTTCTACCACATGGCCTACGCGATGAACCAGTACTTCGCGAACAAGGGCTATGTGGTGGTCTCGGTGAACTACCGGAGCGGCATCGGCTACGGCCGCGCCTTCCGCAACGCACCGGGACGCCGGAACGAAGGCAACTACGAATACCGCGACATCGAGGCCGTCGGCCGCTGGCTGCAGCAGCGGCCGGACGTGGACGTGGAGCGCATCGGCGTGTGGGGTCTCTCCTACGGCGGCATCCTCACCGCGCAGGCGCTCGCCCGGAACTCCGACATCTTCAAGGCCGGCGTGGACATGGCCGGCGTGCACTACTACGGGTCGCTGGATCCCGAGAGCGTGGCCTGGCAGGCGTCGTCCGTCTCCGAGATCGAGAACTGGCGCTCACCCGTGTTGCTCATGCACGGCGACGACGACCGCAACGTGGACTTCTCCCAGACGGTGGGCCTGGTGCAGCTCCTCCGCGCCCACGGTGTCCCGCACGAGCTGATCGTCTTCCCGGACGACGTGCACGACTCGCTGCTGTACCACCGCTGGATCCAGGCTTTCACGGCCACGGAGGACTTCTTCGAGCGGGCCCTGATCCGGAAGGAGCTCGCGGCACGCCCGTGACCCGAGGGTGCGTCCCGGGGCGAGGAGCAGGCGCCCTCAGGATGCCCGATCGGGGGGCGGCTGCACGGGCGCCGCTGCGCCGCCCACCCCACGCACCCCGGATCGGCAGCCTCCTCAGTCCAGCACCACCATCCGCGCCTCGGTGATCTCGGGCATCTCCAGCAGGCGCTGCAGGGTGTCGCGGCCGACGCTGCCGTCCACCGACACCGCCGCCAGCGCGTCGCCCCCCTGCGCCAGACGCGCCTGGTGGTACTCGGCGATGTTCACGCCGAGCGTGCCGAGCAGCGTGCCCACCTTCCCGATGACACCCGGCACGTCCTGGTTCTTGAGGATCAGCAACGTGCCGGTCGGGCGCACATCCACCCGGTAGGGACCGATGCGGACGATCCGGGAATGGCCCTCCCCCAGCACCGTGCCGCCGATGCGCAGCTCCTCGCTGGCCGTCTCGAGCACCACCTCGAGGAACTCGGCGTAGTCGGAGCGCGCCGCAGTGCGGGAGCGACTCACGTCGATTCCGCGACCGGAGGCGAGATGGCCGGCGTTGACGAAGTTCACCTGATCGCGTCCGAGCACGTTCTGGAGCACACCCGCCAGGACGGCCTGGGAGAGGGGACGCAGCGCTTCGGTGGACGCGCCGGCATAGCGCACCTCCACGCGGCGCATGGCGCCGTCCGCGAGCGCGCACGCGACGCGGCCCAGGCGCTGTCCCAGCTCCAGCAGCGGGCGCAGGCGGCGCAGCGTCTCGCCACCGACGGCCGGCGCATTCACGGCCCGCGTCAGATCGCCCTCCAGCAGGGCCAGGCGCACCGCGTCGGCGATCTCGAGCGCCACCAGCTCCTGCGCCTCGGCCGTGGAGGCGCCCAGGTGGGGCGTCAACACGAGGTTGGGCGCGCCCCGCAGCGGGCTGCCCTCCTGGAGCGGCTCGTGCTCGTAGACGTCCAGCGCGGCGCCTGCGATGGTACCCGCGTGCAGCGCCTCGGCGAGCGCGTCCTCGTCCACGACACCGCCGCGGGCCACGTTGATGAGCAGCACGCCGGGCTTGAGCGCCTTCAGGCGCGCGGCGTCGATCAGGCCGCGCGTGGACTCCGTGAGCGGCACGTGCAGCGAGATCACGTCGGCTTCGCCGAGCACGGTGTCGAGATCCGCCGCCTCGAGGTTGAGCTCCTCGGCGCGCTGCGCGCTCAGGTACGGGTCGTACGCCAGGACGCGCATCCCGAACGCGAGACAGCGGCGCGCCACCTCGCCCCCGATGCGTCCCGCGCCGACCAGACCGAGCGTCTTGCCCCGCAGCTCGACCCCCTGGGTCTTGGACCACGTACCGCTGCGCAGCGCCTGGTCCGCGGCAGGAACGCCGCGCGCCAGCCCCAGCATGAGCGCCATGGTCAGCTCGGCGGCGGAGATGGTGTTGCCCGCGGGCGCGTTGAGCACGGGGATTCCGCGCGCGGTGGCGGCCTCGAGATCGATGTTGTCGACGCCCACGCCCGCGCGGCCGATCACCTCCAGGACGAGCGCGTGCTGCAGGAGCTCCGCATCCACCCGGGTCTTGGAGCGGACGAGCAGACCGTGTGCGGTGGGCAGCTCGGACAGGAGCTGGTCGGGTGTGGAGACGCGGACGACCTGGAAGCGCTCGTCGCGGGTCAGCGGCTCCAGGCCGGAGGCGGAGATGCCGTCCGCGACGAGGATCCGGAAGGGCGTGGCGGCGGTGTGCGGCGTGGCGGCGTTCATCGAGCCAGCCCCTCCAGCACGGTGCCGAGATCCCCGAGCAGCCGCTCGAGCGCCTCCAGCGTGTGATCGCCCATGTGGCCGATCCGCACCGACGTGGGCTTCAGCTTCCCGTAGCCGCCGCCGATCACCCACCCCTTCGCCTTCATGCCCGCCACGACGGCCGGGCCGTCCATCCCGTCCGGAAGCGTGACGCAGGTCACGGTGGGCGAGCGCACGCCCTCCGGTGCCAGCACGCCGATGCCCACGCCGTCCGCCGCCTGCGCCTCCACCCAGGCCAGGGTGCGGTCGCGGAGCGCCGCATGGCGGGCCCAGCGCGCCTCCAGGGTCTCGGACGCGATGCGCTGCAGCTGGACGTCCAGCGCGTAGAAGAGCGAGACGGCCGGTGTGTTGGGCGTCTCGAACGTCTTGAGCTTCTTCATGAATTCGTGCAGATCGAAGTAGACGCCCTTGCGGGTGGCGACGGCGGAGCGCTCCATCATGCGCTCGGAGGCCACCCCGAATGCGAGGCCCGGCGGCACCGCGAGGGCCTTCTGGGAGCCGGTCAGCACGAAATCGAGCCCCCAATCGTCCGTGCGGACGGGCGCGCCACCCACGCTGGTCACCCCGTCCACCAGGACCAGCACGTCCGGATGCTCGCGCACGACCGCTGCGATCTCCCCGACCGGGTTCAACACGCCGGTGGACGTCTCGGAGTGCACGACCGTCACGGCCTCGTAGTCTCCGCCCGCCAGGCGCTCCCGCACGGCCGCGGGATCGTGGGCCTCGCCCCAGGGGACCTCCAGCACGTCCACCTCCAGGCCGCAGGCACGGGCGATCTCGGCGAAGCGCTCCGAGAAGGCTCCGTTGACCAGCGAGAGCACCTTGCGGTGCGCGCCGTTGCGCACGGCCGCCTCCATCAGGCCGGTCGCGGAGGAGCTGCTCACGATCACGGGTCGCTCCGTGCGGAAGACCTCTTTGAGGCCGTCCTGCAACCGCTCCATGAGCGTGCGGATGGCGGCGCCGCGATGCCCGATCATCGGACGGGTCTGCGCCGCCAGCACATCGGGGTGGACCTCGGTCGGTCCGGGCAGGAAGAACGAACCTTCATCCAGGAGGGACATCACCACTGGTATCCTCGCCACCGGGTGTAGTGGACGGTCCGCACTCCCGCACATTCCAGGATGTCGAGACCGTCCCGCTTCCGGTACGCTTCGCGGTAGAACAGGTGGGAGACGTTGGCCTGCGCGATCAGCTTGGCGCACATCGCGCAGGGGCTGGCCGTGACGAACGCCACCTTGTTCGGCAGCGCGCCGGGCGCCTTGACCAGGGCGTTCATCTCGGAGTGGATGCAGCCGCAGGCACCGGGGATCTCGGTGTCGCAGGCGTTGGGAAAGCCGCGCACGTTCCCGTTGTAGCCGATGGCCACCACGTTCTCGAGCGCGGCGTCCGTGAGGACGGTCCCCACCTGCAGGCGGGCGCAGGTGCTGCGCTTGGCCAGCTCCTCGGCCATGCGCATGTAGACCTCGAACAAGGGCGGCCGGTCCACCGTCCAGGCGGCCCGCTCCTCGGGGCCCAACCCGTGCACCAGGTTGAGCGGATGGTCGTTCTCGTCGACCAGATCCCTGTGGAGGGGACGATCCGACACGGCGGACGCTACCAGGGCGCGGGGGACATTCGCTGCGATCCGATCAGGTGAGCGCCAGCTTCTTCGCGCTCTTCTTCCGCTGGTTGGCATCCAAGACGCGCTTGCGGAGTCGGAGCGCGTCCGGCGTCACCTCGATCAGCTCGTCCTCCTCGATGAACTCGAGCGCGAGTTCCAGCGTGAGGCGCCGCGGCGGCTCCAACCGGATGTTCTCGTCTGCGGAGGCCGCCCGGATGTTCGTGAGCTTCTTGCCCTTGCAGACGTTGACGTCCAGGTCGCCCGGGCGGACGTGCTCACCCACGATCATCCCCGTGTAGACCGGATCGCCGGGCTCCACGAACATGGTCGCGCGCTCCTGCAGGTTGTAGAGCGCGTACCCGACGGCCTCCCCTTCCCGGTCCGCGACCAGGACGCCGCGCTTACGCCCCGGGATGATGCCGCCCCAGGGCCCGTATTCCAGGAAGTTGTGGTGCAGGATGCCTTCGCCCCGCGTGTCCGTCATGAACTCGGAGCGGTAGCCGAAGAGCCCGCGCGAAGCCAGACGGAAGCGCAGCCGGGTGGCACCCGAGTCCATGGTGCGCATGTCGGTCATCTCGGCCCGGCGCTGGCCCAGCTTCTCGATGACCACGCCCACGCTGTCGCTCGGCACCTCGACCACGACCTCCTCGTACGGCTCGAGCCGCTGGCCGTTGTCGTCCACCTTGACCACCACGCGCGGGCGCGAGACCTGGAACTCGTAGCCTTCGCGGCGCATGGTCTCCATGAGGATGGTCAGGTGCAACTCGCCGCGGCCGGACACGGTGAAGGTGTCCGTCTGATCCGTGTCCTCCACGCGCAGCGCCACGTTCTTCTCCAGCTCGCGCATCAGGCGCTCACGCACCTGGCGGGTGGTGACGAACTTTCCCGCGCGTCCCGAGAACGGGGAATCGTTGACGGTGAAGTCCACGGAGAGGGTGGGCTCCTCCACCTGGATCCCGCGCAGACGCTCCGGGTGGTCGGGCTCGCAGAGCGTGCGGCCGATCTCGATGTCCTCCAACCCCGCCAGCGCCACGATGTCGCCCGCGCCCGCCTCCTCGATCTCGACGCGGCGCAAGCCGTCGAAGCCGTAGAGGCGCATGACCTTCGCCCGCTGCATCGACTCGTCCTCGACCGGGCCCGGCTCCCCGTAGTCCAGGAGCACGATCGGATCGCCCAGGTGCACGCGTCCCCGCTCGATCCGGCCGATGGCCACCTGGCCCACGTAGGACGAGTAGTCCAGCGTGGAGATGAGCATCTGGAACGGTCCCTCTTCGTCCACGACCGGGGCCGGTACGGCCGCGATGATGGTCTCGAACAGCGGGGCGAGGTCTTCGCCCACCTCGCCGGGCTTCAAGGCCACCCAGCCCTCGCGCCCGGAGGCGTAGAGGAACGGCGCGTCCAACTGGGCGTCGTTGGCCTCGAGGTCGAAGAACAGCTCGAGCACCTCGTCGTGCACGGCCGCCGGCCGCGCGTCCGCGCGGTCGACCTTGTTGATCAGCACCACGGGCTGCAGCCCCAGCTCCAGGGCCTTGCGGGTGACGAAACGGGTCTGGGGCATGGGCCCCTCCGCCGCGTCGACCAGGATCAGCACGCCGTCGACCATGCGCAGGATACGCTCCACCTCGCCGCCGAAGTCGGCGTGCCCGGGGGTGTCGACGACGTTGATCTTCACGTCCTTCCAGCGCACGGACGTGTTCTTGGACAGGATCGTGATGCCTCGCTCCCGCTCCAGCGGGTTCGAGTCCATGACCCGTTCTTCGACCTGTTGATTGTCCCGGAAGACGCCCGCCTGGCGGAGCATCTGGTCGACGAGGGTGGTCTTCCCGTGGTCGACGTGGGCGATGATGGCGATGTTGCGAATGTCCATGACAGGCGCCGGCGCGGCCGGGCGGGTGTGGGAAGCAGGGGAGAAGATAACGCCGGCGGGGCTGCCCGTGGGGTCGACCGCCCGGCCGACGCCCGCTCCGCCGCTGGGTGCTGCTCCGCTCCAGGGGCCCGGCAGCGACCCGGGGCCGTCGGTGCCAGCGTCCGGCCCGAGGGGGGTGTGCGGCCCTGGACGCGCTCGGATCCCGGGCCGACCCGCCGTCGCCCCCTGGCGCGTTGCCCCTCCACGGGTCCCGGCTCTCCCCGGCCCCCGTCAGCGCGCCCGACCCGCAGCCGCAGCGCGGCGCGTTGCCCCACCGCGAGCCCCGCGGCAACTTGGAAGCCATTCCCGACAGATCCTCCGGCCCCGAGCCCCGTCCATGACGGACCGACCCCCGTCCGAGGCCCCGACCACCGGCCACGCCATCACCCACGCCCTCCACCAGGTCTCGGAGGGCGACGCGGAGGCGCAGGACCGGCTCTGGCGCCTCACCTACGATGAGCTCTACCGGTTGGCTTCCCGGCTGATGAGCCATGAGCGGGTGGGCCACACCCTGTCGCCCGCGGACCTGATCGGGGAGCTCTGGCTCAAGCTCGTGGACCAGGACCGGATCAACTGGCGCGACCGTGCCCACTTCTACGGCGTGGCGGCCCGGGCCTGCCGACGGATCCTGATCGACCATGCCCGCCGGCACCGCGCCCAGAAGCGGGGATCCGGGGCGGCCCGGGTCACGATCGACCGGATCCAGATCCAGACCGACGACGGCGCGGAGGACCTCGTGGCCCTCGATCAGGCGCTTGCACGCTTGAGGGAGATGGACGACCGCCTCTACCAGGTGGTCGAGCTCCGCTATTTCGGGGACCTCTCCGAGGAAGAGACCGCCCAGATGCTGGAGATCTCCACGCGGACCGTGCGCCGCGACCTGGTCAAGGCCAAGGGCTGGCTCTACACGCAGCTCTCGGCGACGGCGCCCCCCGACGACGGGTCCGACCCCACCCCGACATGAGCGGCCTGAGCCCGGAACGCTGGGAGCAGGTCTCGGCGATCCTCGACGAGGCCCTCGAACTCGAGCCCGACGCCGTCGTTCCCTTCCTGGACGAGCGCTGCGGCTCGGACGAGGACCTGCGCCGCGAGGTCGAGCTGATGCTCGACGCCTGCGCCCGGGCCGAGCATCTGATGGACCGCCCGCCGGCCCTGTCGGTGAAGGGCATGATCGAGCAGTCCGTCGGCAACGAGGCACGCGGTCAGCTCGGCCCGGGCGACCTGGTCGGCGCCTACCGCATCGTGGACCTGCTCGGACGCGGGGGCATGGGAGCCGTCTACCTGGCGGAGCGCGCAGACGGGGAGTTCGAGCGTCAGGTGGCGCTCAAGGTCGTCAAGCGCGGCATGGACTCGGACGAGATCCTCGAGCGCTTCCGCGCGGAACGGCAGATCCTGGCCGGGCTCGAGCACCCCAACATCGCCGGACTGCTGGACGGCGGCATCACCGCGGACGGGCGGCCCTTCTTCGCGATGGAGCTGGCCGTCGGCGAGCCCATCGACGTGTGGTGCGACCGTCTGCGCCTGCCGCTCCGGAAGCGGGTGGAGCTGTTCGCGGTGGTCTGCGACGCCGTGCAGCACGCCCACCGCAACCTGGTGGTGCACCGGGACCTGAAGCCCGGCAACATCATCGTGACCGAGACGGGCGAGGTGAAGCTGCTCGACTTCGGCATCGCGAAGGTGCTCGACCCCAGCCACGGAACGGACGACCGCACCCGCGGGCTCGGGGTGCGCCTCACGCCCGAGTACGCCGCCCCCGAGCAGGTGATGCAGGCCGCCACCACCACGGCCACGGACGTCTACGCGCTCGGGGTGGTCCTCTACGAGCTGCTGAGCGGGCAGCGGCCGTACACGTTCGCGACGGGGTCGCTCCAGGAGATCGAAGACCTCGTCTGCAATACGGACCCTCGCCCGCCGAGCGCGCGGGTTGCGTTCCGTGACGACCACGAGAGCGCCGACACCGGCGGACTGCCGCGCACCAGTTGGCTGCGGACGTCCAATCCGTCCACGCTGCGCCAGGGCCTGTCCGGCGACCTGGACTCGATCGTCCTGAAGGCGATGGAGAAGGAGCCGGCACGCCGCTACGGGACGGCTGCCGAGCTACGCCAGGATCTGCTGAACTACCTGGAAGGACGTCCCGTCGACGCGCACGCGCAGACCGGACTGTACCGGATGGGCAAGTTCATCCGCCGCAACCGACTGGTGGTAGGGTTGGGCAGCGCGGCCGCGGCTGCGCTCGTGATCGGCGCGGGCGTCGCCACCGCGTTCGGTCTGGAAGCCCAACGCGCGCGGCGCCTCGCCGAGGACCAGGCCCAGCGCGCGCAGCGGACGCAGGATTTCATGGTATCGGTGCTCGAGACGTTCGATCCCAACGAGACGGACGGGCAGGTGCTGAGCTCGCGCTCGCTCATCACCCGAGCCATGGCCGAGCTGGACACGCTGAGCGGTCAACCGCTCCTCAAGGCGGGCAGCTTGAACGCACTCGGTCAGGTGGCCTTCAACCTCGGCGAGAGGCATCTCGCGGACTCCATCTTTGCCATGAGCGAGCAGATCCTCCGGCGCGACACCCTGGACGTGCCGCTGCTCGCAACGACGCTCAGTTGGCAGGGCCGCCTCGCGAACGAACGCGAGGAGCCGGACGCCATCGAGTTGCTACGGCAGGCGGTCGCGTTGCGCGAGTCGGATCCCGCACACTCCGATCGTCTCCTGGCCGCCGATCTTCTCGAACTCGCCTTCGCGTTGACCGTGCCGGACTCAGCCGGCCCCGAAGAGTACGCCGAGTCACAGGATCTGCTCGACCGCGCGCACGCGATGGGCCTGGACGAACGTCTCGAGGCCCGCCGCCTGGAGTACCAGGGCGACCTCGAGTTCACGCGGGACGACTACGTCGCCGCGCGCGAGCTCTATCGGCAGAGCCGCGACCTGCGGCTCCATGTCCTCCCCGAGAACCACCCCGAGCTGGGACGCGCGTGGCTGGGCCTGGGTGTGGGATACCGATGGACCGGTCAGCCCGACAGCGCCGTCTTCGCGCTGCAGCGCTCGGCCGAGATCTTCGCGCATGCGTACGGGGAACGGCACCCTCTGCTGGGCAACGCGCTGTACCGCACCGGCCTGCAGCTCGTCCGCACGGGACGCGTTGCCGACGGCGAATCGTACCTACGCCAGGCGATCGACCAGTCGTCCCCTGAGGAGCGTACGGAGGTGCGCACGCTGGGGATGGCGGCGCTGGCTCTCGGGACCAGCCTGTTCGAGCAACGACGCGACGGTGAAGCCGAGCCGTTCCTGCGGGACGCGATCCACTACATCCCGATGATCGCGCGTCTGCGCGGCACGGAGAACGCCGCCCGCACGCAACTGGCGCGGATCCTGGCGCGGCGGGGCGAGCTGGACGAGGCGGCGGCCGTGCTCCGCGCCGTCGTGGACTCGACGCAGGTGGACGACGCCTCCCGCCGCGAGGCGCTCGAGCAGCTCGCCGAGCTGGAGGAGCGCCGGGGCCGCAGCGACGCGGCGGCTGGATACCGCGCCCAGCTCGCCTCCCTACCGTCTCCGGGAATGCCGGAGGACGGGTAGGATCGCGCGGCCTTCGTTCGGCCGCGCGATCCCCCGGGTCAACCGCGCGGGCGCAGCGTCAGGCCCAGCGAGAAGCCACCCCAGGTCAGGGGCTCGCCCTCACCGGTCACGGTGGTGCCGCCGGGCTGCAGGAAGACCGGATCGTCCCGCTGCAGCCAGTTCAGACGAGCCCGGCCCCGGACCCCCACGCGTGGCGTGAGGCGGACCTCGGTCGTGACGGCCACGTTGAGGAACAGGTTGGTCTGGCCCTGGATGCCCCAAGCCGGGATGCCGTTGATGTTCGCGGCCGGCTCACCATCCGACTGCGAGTGCACGCCGACCCCGCCGACCACGTTCCAGACGAAGCGTTCCCCCTGCAGGCCCGGCCAGAGCCAGGTGGGTCGCACCAGGAGCTGCGCGTACCAGGCCGTACCGTGCGTCAGCCCCAGGCTGGCCTGCTGGGCCGCGCCACCGCCCTCCGCGCCGCCGCCGAACCCTCCGGGTCCCTCCCAGGGCCACCCGCCCGCGCGGGAGTACCCGCCCGCGATCCCCGCTCCGCCGCCCATGAAGTCCACGTCCAGCATGTCCACTCCACCGGTATTGAGGCAGGCGAATGCGGACTGCAGATAGGCTCCGCCGCCCAGGCCGGGGTCGTAGGCCGGGCTCTCCTCGTAGAACGTCAGACCCGCGGAGACGGTGAGCTCGGGACGGCTGAAATCGATGAACGGACGCCGTTCCTGGGCCTCGAGCGCACCCATGGGCTGAAGCGCCGCGAGGCCGAGGAGAACGGAGGAGGTCCGAAGCAGGCTCTTCATGAACGCACACCCTTTGCCTGGGGGAGTCGCGCGGCGCGCGACCTCAAGGTCATTGGTACCAGCGGCGCTGCACGCGGGCAACGCTCCCGACGAAGGTGAGGTTGCCCTCGCCCGCGAAACGGGGTGGGGAGTCCCGGGGCTGGTACCCCCACCCACCGGATCCGAAGAACGGTCACCGGCGATCCTACGGGCGAGGGCCAGGGGACGCGGGGGCAGCCGTCGGGGGCCACCACCCGCGCGTCTCCGGACGCATGGAACCGCGTCCTGGCAGGCAGAACCAGAACGCGCGAAGCCCCCAGGGGACCCGCGCAGTCGCCTTCACACAACCCTCTCTTTGAGTCGTAGCGTAAAAACGGGCCGCGACCGGACACGGAGGGCGGATGTGGCGGATCTACGGGCTTTCCGACGGGGGTGGGGGCGGTGCCGGGGGTGGCTCGGGCACCAGGGCCTCGGTCACCGAGGCGCCCGCGATGTGACCGGTGACGTTGACCCAGGTGCGGAACATGTCGGGGATGCGGTCCACCCCCAGGAGGACGCCCAGACCGGCCAGGGGCGCCCCCACCGAATCCAGGGCGGGCGCCAGCGTCATGACGCTGGCGGAGGGCACGGGGGCCACGGTGGCGGACGCGAAGAACGTGGCCAGGAGCGCCCCCCCCATCGCCACCCACGGGACCGGCACGTCGTAGAGGAAGGCCACGAACATCACGGCCGCGCCCTGATAGAGGGCACTGCCGGCCCGGTTCAGGGAGGCCCCGAGCGGGAGCACGAGCCTGGTGACGGAGGGAGACAGGTGCAGGTTCTCCTCCGCCTCCTGGATCATCACGGGCAGGGCGGCCACGGAGCTGCCGGTGGCCAGCCCCACCACCTGGGTACCGGTCGTGCCGCGCAGGAAACGGATAGGCCCGATGCGCGCGATCAGCGACACCAGGGGCACATAGACCAGCAGGACGAAGATCGCGAGGCCGGCCAGCACGGTGAGGATGAAGATCGCCAGACCGCGCAGCAGCTCGAATCCGGTCGTGGCCGCGATCGGTGCCGCCAACCCGAAGACGCCCACGATGCCGGTGAGCAGCACCCAGTGCACGAGCTGGATGAGCGCGGCGGCGGCCGCGTCGGCCACGTCCACCAGACGCTGACGCCGCACGGGATCGAGCGTGCCGGCCGCGGCCGCGAAGAGGACGGTGAAGACGATCAGAGGCAGCAGCGTGCCGTTGGCGGCGGCCTGGAAGGGGTTGCGCGGGATCAGCCCCAGGAGGAAATCGACGAGGCCGGGCAGCTCGGGCGCGGTGGCTTCGGCCAGCGTGGGCGCCGGGATGTCCGGGGAGACCAGGAGCACCACCCGCATGAGCACCATCCCGATGAGGATGGCGAGCAGCGTGGTGCCCCAGTAGAACGCCATGGCCACGCCGCCGGCCCGCCCCACCTTGCTCAGATCGCCGAGACGGGCGACGCCCACGAACACCACGGTCATCACGAGCGGGATGACCACCATCTGGATGCCGTTGACGAAGGCCGTCCCGAGCGGCGCCGACCCGACCGCGATGGCCAGCAGCAGCGGGCTGCCCGTGACACCGGCCAGCAGCCCGAACGCGAGGCCGGCCACCAGACCGACCAACATCCCGTAGCGGAGCAACATGGCGGGCCAAGGTAGGGGGTGGCGGGCCCGGGGTCACGCGGCGGCGGCGCGAGGCGGTTCAGCCCGCCGCCGGACTCCCGCGCAACGCGCCCTCGGTCCTCCGGGACGCGCCCTACCCCCGGGGCGGCGCGCTGCGCCTACGAATCCAGACAGGTGGGAGGGTCGGAGGTGGGCTCGGAGAAGATCAGCAGGTAGCCGTCCGGGTCCCGCACCGCGAACTCGCGCCGACCGTAGGGATAGACCTCGGGCCCCCATTCCGGCAGGGCCAGCGGCTCCACGTGCTCGTGCAGCCCACGCACGTCCTCCACGTCGAACCGCAGATCGCCGGTGAAGACCGGGCGCCCGTCGTGGCCGTCGACGGGTTCGGTGTACAGCATGAGGTGCACCTCGCCCTGGTCCACGAAGGCCAGCGTGGGGATGGGTTCGGGCCACAGGGCCTGCAGCTCGAACCCCAGCACCTCGGTGTAGAACTCGATGGAGCGGTCGAGGTCGCGCACCCGCAGGGAGGGCGTCAGACCGGTGAATCGGATCAACGCCCCTCCTGGGGGACGGGTGGGCCGAGCCGCGGGGAACGCTTCCGAGCTAGGGGGCCGGCGCGCCCATGGCAAGCGGCGCCGGGTCCCGCCCGCGCACCGAAGGGGTGTCGGAGGCGAGCGTCCGCCCCAGGATGGCGCGCAGCGTGGCGGGGTCGAAGTCCGGCCAGAGGGTGCCCGTGCGGACGACCGGGGCGTACGCGAACTCCCAGAACAGCGCGTCGTCGGGCTCCTCTTCGCCCCCGGTGAGGACCACCAGGTCCACCGGGCGGGTGGGCTCGACGTCGTGGATCGCCTGCGCCAGCGCCTCGTCGAACGTGCACCCCGGCCCGCCGCGCTCGAGCAGGCTGCGCGCCCGCTCGAACGCCCGCCGCGCGCTGTAGTCGATGGCCAGACGCAGGCGGGCGCGCCGGCCGGGTGCGGTGAGCACCTCCGCGCGCCGGATGGTCGCGTGCAGGCGGGACGGCAAACGGTCCCGCCGACCGATGACCGTCAGGCGCGTTCCGCATGCGCGCAGAGCCGTGGCCTCGGCGCGCAACCAGGCCGTCCACGCCGCCAGCGCCTCGGTCAGGCGCGCGGGCGAGTGGTCCCACAGACGCGGGGGCAGCGCATAGAGCGTGAGGGTGTGGATGCCGAGCTCGCGGCTGGCCGCCGCGATGCGGCGCACGTTGAGCACCGACGACGCGTGCGCGGCTCCCGCGCTCTCGCGATGGAGGGAGGCCCACGCTTCGATCCCTCCGATGCCGAGGGCCACGTGCCCTCCGCGACGCAGCGGCGCGAGACGATGCGGGATCATGGGCGGTACACCGTTCCGCACCCGACCGTCCGCCGGATCATCGCGCGTCGCGCGTGACGGCGATCAGCGCCTCCATGTGATCGAGATAGCGCTCCAGCGCCTTCCGGCCCGCGGCGCTGAGCCGGTACTCCGTCAGCGGCGTCCGGTCCTGGAAGGACTTGGTGCAGACCACATAGCCGGCGTCTTCCAGCTTGCGCGCGTGCACGCTGAGGTTGCCGTCGGTGGCGCGTGTGAGCCGCTTCAGGTCGTTGAAGCTCAGCTCCTCGCCCGTGGCGAGCGCGCTGACGATGGCCAGCCGTGTGCGCTGATGGATCAGCGGATCGAGCGCCGTGGTGGCGCGTCCCGGCTCCGCCCGGACCCGCTCGCGCTCGCTGTCCGCGCCGCTCTTCGGGGATGCTGCGCTCCTAGCCACCGTACCTCCGTGCGATGATCCAGCCGAAGACGAGATTGAGACCGCCGAAGCCGGCGGCCATGAAGAGGTCGCCCGTGCCCGGCGGCGCGAAGGCCGCCGCCGCGCCCAGCACGAGGAAACAGGCCCCCATCGCCGGCACGATCCGGATGGAGAAGACGCCGGCGGCCAGGACCGCAGTGCCGTAGAGCAGCAGCCAGACGGCGGGGAGCAGGTGGGCCTGTCCGGCCGTGAAGAGCGGCCCGGTGAGCACCGCGCCGACCAGGAGGGACGGGGCCAGGCTCAACCCGAACTTGCGGCCCGGGCCGGACCAGACGGGCAGGTCGGCCGCCCGCGCCTTGCGTACCGTGGCCAGGACCGCGGTCCCGAAGGCCAGCACGGCCGCCACCACCCAGGTGGTCAGCCACAGCCGCGGGTCCTGCATCCGGGACGCCACGCCTGCCGCCACCAGCGCGAGGGTGCCCATGACCAGGCCCCCCCGCCCCGGGACGGCCGTGAACCGGGCGCTGCTCTCCATGGCCTGGCGGATGAACGCCAGGTCGTCGAGCGCCCGTTCGTGCAGCGCGATCGGGGGACGCTCTCCCTCGGGCTGGACCCGGATCCGGGCCGTGGCATCGCCGGCTCGCCTCATGAGGTGACGATGGGGGGTCGTGGGGACGTGTGTCAAGTACTTTGCAGTACAGAGAAGGTCGCCTGCCGCCGCGCTTGCCACCATCTTCGGCGCGGCGTTCTGCGGCGGTCGGACATCCCCGCCGCCGCGGGCCCGCCGGCCCGTCGCACCACCCCCGGACCCGAACCCTCTCCCAGGCCCCGCCGCCCACACCCATGCAGCCACTCCAGGGCCTCCGTGTCGTCGACCTGTCCCAGAACCTCGCCGGGCCCACCTGCGGGCAGATCCTGGCCGACCTCGGAGCCGAGGTCATCAAGGTCGAGCCCCCCACCGGCGATCCGGCCCGGGCGTGGGGACCGCCGTTCTGGGGAAACGACGCCGCGCTCTTCCTGACCGCGAACCGGGGCAAGCGCTCGCTGGCGGTGGATCTGAAGACCCCCGAGGGCCAGGAGATCGTGGCCGCGTTGGCCGCGGAGGCGGACGTGTTCATCCAGGCCTTCCGGAGCGGGGTCGTGGAGCGGCTGGGCCTCGGCGACGAGGCCCTGCGTGAGCGCCACCCCGGGCTGATCTACGTGACGGTCTCGGCGTTCGGCACCGAGGGCCCCCGCAAGGACGACCCCGGCTACGATCCGCTCATGCAGGCCTACTCGGGCCTCATGTCCATGACGGGCCATCCCGACGCGCCACCGGCCCGCGTGGGTGCCTCCGTCATCGACACCACCACGGGGATGTGGGCCGCGCTCGGCGTGTTGGCTGCGCTGCGCGAGCGCGACCAGACCGGCCGGGGCCGTCACGTGGTCGTGTCGCTCCTCGACTCTGCGCTCGCGCTCGTCTCCTACAAGCTGACGGGCTACCTGGCCGAAGGTCGCGTGCCCGGCCCCATGGGCTCCGCTTTCGGGTCGATCGCACCGTACGAGGCCTTCCCGACCCTCGACGGCAGCGTCATGATCGCCGCGGCCAACGACGGCATCTTCCAGCGCCTGTGCACCGCGCTCGACCTGCCCGAGCTGGCGGAGGACGAACGCTACCGCACCAACCCCTCGCGGGTGGCCCAGCGCGAGCCCCTCGTCGCCGCGGTGTCGGCGCGGACGCGCACCCTCTCCTCCGCGGAGCTGATGCAGCGTCTGGGCGCCCACGCCGTGCCCTTCGCGCCGATCCACGACATCGCGCAGGTGGCCGAGGACGCCCAGGTGGCGGCCACCGGCATGGTGCGTGCGCTTCCCCATCCCGACATCGACGACTACCGGGACGTGTCGTTCCCGGTGCGTTTCGATGGCGAGCGGCCCGCCGCCACCGAGCCGCCCCCGTCCCGGGGCGGCTCCAGCGCCGAGATCCTGGCCGAGCTGGGCTACGATGCCGACGCCGTGGCGGCGTTGCTGCGCGCGGGCGTGGTGCGGGGGTCGGAGGAGGGCTGAGGGCGCTCCGCTACGGCGTGACCGGTGCCTGCACGGCGTCCGGATGCGCAGCCAACCAGCGCTCCACCTCGGCGTGGACCGGGATGGGGGTGTCCTGCAGCCGCCGCAGATCGATGAGACCGGCCATCGGGTGCACGCGCGCCAGCTCGGGACGATCCGCGGTGACGATGGTCAGCAGCGCATCGACCACGTCGTCCGGCAGGGTGTCGAGCGAGACGATCCAGTTCATCTGCGACAGCGTGAGCAGCTCCTCCTCCTGGCCGGGATAGGCGCCGGCCGGGATGACGTCCCACGAGTAGTAGGGATGGCGCTCGATCAGCGCGGCCGCCGACACCGAATCCACACCGATCAGGCGCGCGTCGCCCGTCGTGGTGGCGTCCAACACGGCGGAGGCGGGATACCCCACGGAGATGATGGCCGCGTCCAGCGCGCGGTCCTTCAGCGCCGCGGCGGCCTCGGCGAACGACAGATAGCGCACGTCGATGTCGTCGTACGTGACACCATGGGCCTCCAGCACCTGCTTGGCGATCTGCTCCGTGCCGCTGCCGGGCGGGCCCACCGCGACCCGCGTGCCCTTGAGCTCCGAGATCGACTGCACGCGGCTGCCGGGCCCCACCATGATGTGGGTCATGTTGGCGTAGAGCGGGGCGAGGATGCGCAGGTTCTTGATCGGCTCCGGGAACGTCTCGGAGCCGTTGTAGGCCTCGTAGAGGGTCACCGGCAACGCGAAGGCCAGGTCCATCTGGCCGTTGACCATGCGATTGACGTTCTCCACCGATCCGCCGGTCACCTCGGCGGTATACTGGCGGCTGGAGTCGGCCACCGAGAGCCGGCTGGCGATGGCGCCGCCGATCGGGTAGTAGATCCCGCCGGTGCCGGCGGTGCCGATGCTCATGAACTGCCGGCGGGCGCCGCCCTCGCAGGCGGAGACGAACAACAGCGCGAGGATGAACGCGAGCGAGCGGATGCGTGGTGTCATGGAAGCCAAGGCCTCTGGGTTGATCGGTCGGAAGCCACGTCCCCCCGGCCGGTCCCGCCTCTCCTTTGGGGACGCACGGCGTCCGGAGGAGGCAAGGGGCAGGGGGACGGGCAGAATACCGGGGGGCCGGCGGCGCGACAACCGACGGGTCGGGCTTGGTAGGATCCCGCGCCGGATGCGTTGATCCCATGTAGACCGGCCCCGACCCTGGAGGCGGCAGGACCCATGGGTAGATCCCCCGCATGACGTTCGAGCGCCTTCGTGCCGGCGACCCCGACGCCTTTCGCGCGCTGGTGGACGACACGTGGCCGGGCCTCGTCCGGCATCTCGAAGGCGTGTCCGGCTCCGCCGACGCGGCCCAGGACGCGGCCCAGGAAGCATTGGTGCGGTTCTGGGAGCACCGCGAACGCTGGCAGGGGGACTCGCCGCGCGCGCTCCTGTACCGGATCGCACGCAACGTGGCTCTCGACGGCGCGCGCAGGAGCGCCACCCGGGCCCGGCTCTCCCCCACGGCTCCCCTGGCCTCGCCCGCGCCCCCGGTCCAGCCGGACGAGGCCCTGGCCTGGACCCGCCTCCAACGTCGGGTCCGGGCCGCCATCTCCGCGTTGCCCGAGCGCCGACGCGCCGTCTTCGAGCTGGTCCGGGACGCGGGGCTCACGCATGCCGAGGTGGCCGAGGCGCTCGAGCTCGCGCCCCAGACGGTGGCCAACCACCTGAGCCTCGCGCTCCGCGACCTGCGGAGCGCCCTTCGCGACCTCGTGGACGAGAGCGCGGAATCACCGGATCGCACGACGAGATCGAACGATGGATGAGCGCATGGTGCGGGTCCTCAACGGCACCGCGACGGAGCTGGAGCAGCGGCAGGTGGAGCGCTGGCGGGCGGAGTCGGCGGCGCACGAGGCGGAGTGGCGCGAATGGGCGGCGGTGTGGGAACTCACCGCTCCCGACGCCGACGGCGCCCCGCCGGCGCCCACTCCCGAGTCGCTGGTGGCGGACGCGGAGTCGCGTCGGCGCCGCAGCGGCGCACGGGCCTCGCGGCGTGCGCTCCTGCGCTCCCCGCGCATGGCCTGGGCGCTGGCCGCGGCGGCGGTGGTGGCCCTCGTCGCGTTCGGGCTGGAGCGGCACGGGAGTCCGCCCGCCGGGCCGGCCCTCACGGCGGTCGGCTCCACCGAGGGCGCGGACGAGGTGACGACCCTCGACCTCTCGGACGGCAGCACCGTGCGGCTGGGCGCATCCTCCCGGTTGGAGTTCCCGTCCGCGCCCGGTCGGCGGGAGGTGGTGCTGGACGGGCGGGCCTTCTTCGCGGTGGCCCATGCGGATACGCCCTTCGAGGTCCGTACGGACGCCGGGCGGGTGGTGGTGCGGGGCACGCGGTTCGAGGTCCGCACGGACGGCGACGGCCTGCGGGTGGTGGTGGTGGAGGGGGTGGTGGACGTGGAGACCGCGCGAGGCCGGGTGCGCATCGCGCCGGGCGAAGTGGCGCGCGTGGACGGCTCCGGCCTCACGGCCGTGTCGACCACGGAGGACGTGTGGAGCCTCCTGGATTGGCCCGGCGGCTTGCTGGTGTTCCAGGCCACACCGCTCGCGGCCGTGGGTGCGCAGCTGGAGCGCAGGTTCGGGCGGCCGGTCCGGGTCTCCTCTGCGGCCGCGCCGCTCCGCGTCACGGCCTGGTTCGGCAACGAGCCGCTGGCCGAGGTGGTGGAGGCGGTGTGTCTCGTCGCGGGCGTGCGCTGCACGGTGGCGGATACGGTGGTGGTGGGTCGTTGAGCGGAGGGGTGGACGCATGGAGGGGAGGAGGATGGGGATGAGGAAGCGGATGCGTCGTCTCGGATGGGGAGCCGGTCTGGCCCTGCTGACCTGGATGGGCGGAGGCGGAGACGCGGCGGCCCAGACCTCGGGCGGGGGAGGAGCGCTCGACCGCCCGGCTCGTCTCGACATCGGCGCGGGCTCCCTGGGCGATGCGCTCGAGGCCCTGCGCCGGAGCTCGGGCGTGGCGCTCGCCTACAGTCCGGACGTGGTGCCCCTGGGCCGCTCGGTATCCTGCGCCTGCCAGGACCTGTCCGTGGGCGAGGCGTTGCGTCGGCTCCTGGAGGGGCTGGACCTGGAGGTGCGCGTGGTGCGCAACCAGGTGCTGATCGGGCGATCGGGGTCCTCGGCGTCCACCGGGTCGCTGACGGGGATCGTCCGTGAAGCCGGGGGCGCACGTCCCGTCGCCGCCGCCGAGGTGCACATCGTGGCCATCGGCGCTGCGGGTATCAACGACGCGGCGTCGCGCACCACCGTGCGGACCTCCCTGTCCGACGCCGACGGCCGGTTCCGGGTGGACGGGCTCCCCGCGGGCCCGTTCCGCGTGGACGTGAACGCACTGGGCTACGAAACAGGCACGCGCATGGTGGAGGTCGCCGCGGGGCAGACCGCGGGCGTGGACGTCGAGCTGGCGTTCGCGCCCATCCCGCTCCGGGAGATGGTCATCGCACCGGGCAGCTTCGGGGTGCTGGAGGCCGCTCCCGCGGCAACCGGGATCACGGTCACGCGGGAGGACATCGAGGCCACGCCCCAGATCGGCGACGACGTGTTCCGCACGCTCAAGCGCATGCCGGGCGTATCGACGGACGACATCTCCACCCGGCTCAACGTGCGCGGCAGCACGGACCGAGATCTCCTCGTGCGCCTCGACGGACTCGAGCTGTACGAACCCTATCACCTCCGCGACCTCGACGGTGCGCTCGGCATCGTGGACGTGCAGACGCTGGGCTCGGTCGACCTGATCACCGGCGGGTTCCCGGTCGAATTCGGGGACAAGTCCGCGGGTGTGTTCGACATGCGCACGCGCAGCGCACCGCCGGAGGGGACGCGCACCATCGCGGGGCTCAGCTTGAGCACCCTCTCGCTCAGCAGCCAGGGCAACTTCGGGGACGGACGCGGCCAGTGGCTCGGGTCGCTGCGTCGCGGCTTCCTGGAGTACATCCTGGCCGCGGCGGATGTGGAGGACGACCTCGACCCACGCTACTGGGATGTGCTGGGTCGCGTGCAGTACCTCTTCGGCGGACGGGACCTGGTCTCCGCCGAGGTGCTTCTCGCGGGCGATCAGATGGGATGGTTCGACGATGAAACGGGATCGCGCGTGGACAGCGACTGGTCGAGCGCCTACGGCTGGCTCACATGGAAGCGCGACCGCGGTGGACGGGTGCGGGTGGAGACGCTGGCCTCGGTCGGCGGCTTGAGCCGCGACCGCACGGGCGTGGTGGAGAACCCCAATCGCGGTGAGTTCACGCCGCTGTCGGCTCGCGTCTCCGACGTGGCGGACTTCCGCTTCGCGGGGCTGAAGCAGGACTGGCAGATCGACCTGGCGGACGACCTGCTGCTCAAGCTCGGCGCGGATCTACGGTGGGGGGACGGCGAGTACGACTACACCCGTCGAACCGCGCGTCTCGCCGTGGGCACCGACCGGCGTCTGTTCGTCGCGGCGGACTCGGCCGCCTGGGCGGCGCAGCCGGACGGCACCGAGCTCGGTGCGTACGTCGCGCTGCGCGCCCGACTGGGATCGCACCTGAGCGCGGAGGCAGGGCTCCGCTACGAGCGATGGCAACACCTGGATGCGGACGGGCTGGGCCCCCGGCTGCTGGCGCGCTGGGATCTCGGTCGCGCCACCAACGTCCGTGCGAGCGTGGGCCGCTACCTGCAGGGCCAGGGGATCCAGGACCTGGCCATCCAGGACGGCGAGGAGCGCTTCCACGCACCCGAGCGGGTGGACCAGGTCGCGCTCGGCGTCGAGCACCGCTTCACCGCCGGGTACACGGTGCGGCTCGAGGGCTACCGCAAGGCCGTGGAGGATCCGCGGCCGGTCTGGGTGAACCTCTCCCGCGAGGTCAATCCGGTGGCGGAGGTGGAGGCGGATCGCACCCGGCTGCTGCCCGACCGGGGCCGGGCGCGCGGGCTCGAGGCCATCGTGACACGCGACGGCGCGGGCGCGCTCGCGTGGTCGCTCAGCTATGCGTGGTCCCGCGCCGAAGACCGGATCGACGGGCGCTGGGCACCGCGCGTGCTCGACCAGACCCATGTGCTCAATGCCCGCTTCGCCTGGGACCTGCGGCCGGGATGGCAGCTCAGCGGCTCCTGGCAGTATCACACCGGGTGGCCGTTCACGGAGCAGATCCTGGACGTCGTGGTGGCGGAATCGGAGGACGGCAGCCAGCTCGTGGACGTGATCGAGCGCGGCTTCGGTCCGATCAACGAAGGACGTCTGCCGGCGTACCACCGTCTGGACCTGCGCATGACCCGTGCGTTCCGCTTCGAGCGCAGCACGCTCGAGGTGTTCCTGGACGTGTTCAACGTCTACGACCGTATCAACCTGCGGGGCTACGAGTGGTTCCTGCAGGAACAGGGTGGCGTGCTCCGCGCCGCGCGCGATTCCGGGGAAGAGCAGTTGCCGCGGCTCCCCACCCTGGGAGTGCGCTGGGTCTTCTGAGCGCTGGCGGCCGGCGACGTGGCGCGCCGATTCGCGGGTACGGGCCTACTGCGACGCCTGCCGCACCTGGAGGACGTTCCCCTCGGGGTCCCATCCCTCACAGGCCCGCACTCCGCGGGACTCCCACTCGCGTTCGGGCGGCAGGATCCGACCGCCGTTCGCGACGGCGACGTCACGGGCCGCGGCGATGCTGGCGACCGGCAGGCACACCTTCAGGTAGCAATCCTCGCGCACCGGCGGCAGACCCCGCTCGTCGAGGACGACGGGCGGCTCGTTCCGCAGGAGGTGGACGACGAGCTCGAAGCCCGCGAGCCCCAGCACGACGTGGACGTCGTCCTCGTGCACGACGTCCATCGAGGCCAGCGCCCGATAGAACCGGGTGACGTGGTGCAGGTCGTGCACGAATACCACGGCGCTGGGACAGGGGAGATCCGACACGTGCCTCTCCGGAGATCGGGGATGGATCCGCGGGTGGGTGTGACGCTCGACGGTCTGGACCGGTCGTAGCCGGTCGCGCCGAGGGTGAGCCCGGGTCCAGCGTGGCGTTCCGCCCGGCGCCGGTCAATCGACTCCTCGGCACCCCTTGCGGCAAGCCGGACGCCGACCTATCTATGATCTATATATAGACCACCGATATATCGAGGAGCGCTCATGGGTGACGAGTCCGCCGACCTGCAGGCGCTGTCCCGGAGCATCAACACCATCCTGATCCTCGGCGTCCTCAAGGACGAGGAGAAGCACGGGTACCAGATCGCGCTCGACGTGGCCGACGTCAGCTCCGGCTTGTTCGAGCTGCGCCATGGGACGCTGTATCCGGTGCTGCACCGCATGGAGAAGCAGGGCTGGATCTCCGGGCGTTGGCAGAAGCAGGACGGACGGCGTCGCCGGGTCTATCGCATCACCGCGGAGGGTCGGCGTTACCTGACCGGCGAGGCGGACCGCTTCGAGACGCTCGCCGAGAGCGTGCTGGCACTCGTCCGGGGACCGCGCCATGCCACACCCTGACCTGAGCGCGGCCCTGGACGGCCTGGCCCTCCCGCAGCCGGAGCGGGCGCGCATCCTCGAGGAGATCGCCGAGGACCTGGAGGGGCTACGCGCCGAGCTCATCCGCAGAGGCATGGACCCGGTCGCCGCCAGCGCCGAGGCCGTGCGGTTGCTCGCACCGGGCGATTCCGCGCTCGCGGCGCTCGCCAGCGTGCACGAGCCCCTCCACGCCACGCTGGTCCGCCGCTTCTCGTCCGGCATCCGAGCGGCCGAGTGGCTGGGGCTGGTGGGCGTCACCGTCGTGGCGCTCGGGATGGCGCTCGGCGCCCTGGCGCGTGTGGACCTGCTGGACGCGCCGTCTCCGTGGTTGGCTCTCGTGCTCGGCGCGACTGCCGCGGTGCTCATGATCGCCGGTCGCAAGGCGTACCAGCTGTACGTGGTCCGTGACCACCACCCGGCGCGCCTGTACGCGGGCATGAACGCGCTGTTGGTCGGATCCGGGGTCGCCATCCTGCTCGGCTTCGGAAGCGCGACCGTGCAGGCGCTCCTGCTCGCCGCTCGTCTGGAGCAGACACCGGCCCGCGCGGTCGAGTGGTTCCTCGCCTGGCTGCTGGACGCGTCCATCCTCGTGGGCACCGGCTTGACCACGGCACTTCTCGGAGGGCTCGCCTGGATCCTCCTCACCGGGAAGATCACGGCGGTGGAGGTCGCGAACCTCCGCTCCGCGCAGGCGGTCCGCCGCGCCACGGCGCACGCGGCGTTCGATCCCACCCTTCCCCTCACCGGAGGCCACCCATGATCACCGTGTACCGCGCCATCGCGCTGTTCCAGGAGTACGCCCTGCAGGATCCGCAGACGGGCGAGACGATCCGCGGAGCCGCGGTCGCGCCCTTGCTCTCGTTCGCCCACATGGGCGTGATGCGGTGGCCGATCACGTTCTGCGCGGCGATGGTCTTCATCCTGGCCGGGCGCTCCATCTGGCGGATCCAGCAGAGCGAGCCGGGACAGGCGCGTCTCGCCCGCAGCACCATCGACGGCAGCCTGTTCTGGGGCGCCTATGCACTGGCGCTGGGCGTGCTCGCCACCATCATCGGCTTCATGGTGGCGGCACAGTCGGTCGAGGCCGTGGGTCGGGTGGAGACCGGCCTCGTCTGGGGAGGCGTGAAGGTGGCCCTGTCCACCACGGTGTACGGTCTGCTGATCTTCCTGGTCGCCGCGCTGGTGTGGGTGGGGCTGCGGGGGTGGCACCGGCGGGCGGTCCTGGCCAGCTGACCGCGGGGGCGCCGGCACGGCTTGCCCCACCCCGCCCCGACCCCCGAACCTCCGTGGGACCCGATCCAACCCACGCGAGGCTCGAACGATGGCCGTACCGACCCGATCGCTGACCGCCGGCGCGGCGCTGACCGCGCTCCTGGCCTTCACGCCCGCCCGGACCGCCGACCCCGACCTGCTCGGCTTCACGGCGGCGGGGGCCCAGGCCCAGATGGAGCTGGAGGCTCGCTACGCCTCCATGCTGCAAGCGTCCAATCTGGAAGAGTGGATGCGCTACATCGTCTCCAAACCCATCTACACCGGCTCGCCCCACAACAAGGAGACGGCGGAGTGGATGGTGGAGCAGTTGCGCTCGTGGGGCTTCGAGGCGGAGCTGGAGGAATTCCAGGTCCTCTTCCCGATGCCCAAGGTGCGGCAGCTGGAGATGGTGGCCCCGACGCGGTTCCGGGCGCGTCTGGAAGAGCCGGAGCTGCGCGAGGACGCGGCGTCGCGCGTGCGGCAGGACCGGCTGCCCACGTACAACGCGTATTCCGCCGACGGGGACGTGACCGGGGAGCTGGTCTACGTCAACTACGGCATTCCGGCCGACTACGAGGAGCTCGCGCGCCGCGGCATCGACGTCCGCGGCAAGATCGTCATCGCCCGCTACGGAGGATCCTGGCGCGGCATCAAGCCCAAGGTGGCGTACGAGCACGGCGCGATCGGCTGCATCATCTACTCGGACCCCCGCGACGACGGCTACTTCCAGGGAGACGTCTACCCCAAGGGCGCCTACCGGATGGAGCACGGCGTGCAGCGCGGCTCCGTCTCGGACATGCCCCAGTATCCGGGCGACCCGCTGACGCCCGGCCGCGGCGCCACCGCGGACGCGGAGCGCTACACGGTGGAGGAGTCGCCCACCGTCATGAAGATCCCGGTGCTGCCGATCTCCTACGCGGACGCGCAGCCGCTGCTGGCGGCGCTCGAAGGTCCGGTGGCCCCCGCGTCGTGGCGGGGTGCGCTGCCCATCACCTACCACATGGGTCCTGGGCCGGCGCGCGTGCACCTGAAGCTCGAGTTCGATTGGAGCTTGAAGCCCGCGTACGACGTGATCGCGCGGGTGCGCGGCAGCGAGTTCCCGGACGAGTGGATCGTGCGCGGCAACCACCGCGACGGCTGGGCCATCGGCGCGGCCGACCCGATCAGCGGCATGGTCGCGGTGCTGGAGGAGGCCCGCGCGGTGGGTGAGCTGATGAAGACCGGCTGGCGGCCGCGCCGGACGATCGTCTATACCGGGTGGGACGCCGAAGAGCCCGGCTTGCTGGGCTCCACCGAGTGGGCCGAGCAGCACGCCGCCGAGCTCAAGGAGAAGGCGGTGCTCTACATCAACACGGACGGCAACAGCCGCGGCTTCCTGGGGGCGGGTGGCTCGCACGCGCTCGAGGCGTTCGTGAACCAGGTGGCCAAGGCCGTGGACGATCCGCAGACGGACGGCAGCGTCTGGCAGCGCACGCGGGCGGCGTCCGCGGTCGGTGGGGACCGGGAGGCGCTGACCCGCTCCGACATCCGGATCTCCCCGCTGGGCTCGGGCTCCGACTACACGCCCTTCCTGCAGCACCTGGGCATCCAGTCGCTCAACGTGGGCTTCGGCGGCGAAGGGGGTGGCGGCTCCTACCACTCCGTCTACGACTCCTTCGACCACTACACCCGCTTCGGCGACCCCGGCTTCCAGTACGGCGTGGCGCTGACGGAGGTGGTGGGACGCATGACCCTGCGCTTCGCGATGGCGGATGTGCTACCGATGAAGTTCGGCGGGCTCGCGGACAACGTGCGGATGTACCTCGGCGAGGTGGAGAAGCTCGCGAGCGACCTGCGCGCGGCCACCGAGCACGAGAATCGGCTGATCCGTGAGAACGCCTACGCGCTCGCAGCCGATCCCACCGAGACCTGGGTGGCGCCGGAGGCGGAGGAGCCCGTGCCGTTCTTCAACTTCGCACCACTCCAGAACGCGGTGGGCCGCCTCGAGCGCGCAGCCGCCGCCTACGATGCGGCGCTTCCCGGCTTCCTGGCTTCGACCCCGGCCAGCGCGCAGCTCCAGCGCGTCAACGACATCCTGCAGGGCATCGAGCAGCGCATGACGGATCCGCAGGGGCTGCCCCGCCGGCCCTGGTTCCGGCATCGGATCTATGCGCCGGGCTTCTACACCGGGTACGGCGTGAAGACGTTGCCCGGTGTGCGCGAGGCCATCGAGGAGCGGGAGTTCGACCAGGTCCCCGAGCAGGTGGAGCGCACCGCGGCCGCCATCGAGCGGGCCGCGGAGGGCATCGAGCAGGCGACCCGGCTGCTGGGAGGGCGCTGAGGAAGCGGCCTCGCCCGCTCCTTCCGCCGAGCCTCCGCAAGGCGGTCGGCACGAAGGGCGAGCGAGGCCGCGACCGTCACGACTGCAACGTCGGCAGCTCGTCCGCGCCGTCCGCCGCGAGCCCCGCGCGCGGCGTGCAGATGGTGCACAGCGCGTCGGCCACGTCGCGCTCGGTCAGACCGTCACCCTCACCGCGGACGCTGACGCGGGCGAGGTCGGACAGCGACAGCATCCCGCCCACGCCCCCGCGCTCGTCGAGCACCGGGAGCCGGCGGACCTTGTGGCGCCGCATGAGCGTCACGGCCTCCGACAGCAGGTCTGTGGAGGTGAGGGCGACGACGCCCTGGCTCATCACCGTCCGCACGGGGATCTCGTGGAGGGGCTTGCCCTGGAGGTGGGCGGCCATGGCCAGGTCCCGGTCCGTGACCATGCCTCTGAGCTTCCCTTCATGGTCCACCACCGGCAGCGCGCCGAGATCTCCATACCACATGAGCTGCGCGGCCTCGTTGGCAGACGCATCGATGTGCACCGTCTGCACGTGCTCGGTCATCGTCCTCCCGGCGGTCGCGGCGGGATACAACGCCATGGACGTCCCTGCATCCGCGCCGGTCGCAGGTCGAGTCCGCTTCGTCGTGGTGGTCATTCCTCCCTCCTTCGTCCCGAGGTTCGGTTGCGATCGGGTTGGCAGTCGCATCGCGTCGGGTGACGCGGGCGGCCGCGTGTCCCGGGGGGCATCTCAACAGTACCACGCCCGAACGGCACCGGGAGGCTGGGTCCGCCGTCTCTCAGGCGGTGGCGGAAGACTCCCGACGACCTGGCCGCGGGCTCACCCACAGGATCCGAACGGACCGTCTGATCCAGCGGCTCATGCGGGAGGCGTCCAGAGACCCACCCCACGACGAAAGGGCCCCGGACCACCCGGGTCCGGGGCCCTTCGACTGCCGTCCTTGCCTCCGTCGCGTACCGCTCGGCCGGGGGACCTTTCGTCCCGACGGAGACTGCGGACCGTCAGCCCTGGCTGTCGGGCCGGTCGCGTCCGTCCCGGTCCTCGTCCTCGAAGGCCCGGATGGAGCGCCGGATGTTGTCGCGGACCAGGCTGCGGTTGGCGCCGTCCGGGCCGGCGGTGGCGGGATCGATCAGGGCCCCGTTGCCGCGCTTGAACCAGCCCGTCACGTCCAGGGTGAGCGTCAGGTTGGTCGAGCCGGAGTCCTCGTCGATGACGAGGGGATCGGAGAACTCGATCTCCTGCTCCTCGGACAGGTTCTCGTTGAACGTGAAGGGCTCCCCGTTGAACGTGCCCTCCACCCGGATGCTCACCCCGTTCAGCTCGGGATGCGCGGCCAGGATGGCCTGGGCCTCCTGACGGTCACCGCTCAGCGTGTGGATCTCGAACTCCAGCTCCTCGTAGGTGTCAGGAACGATCTGCGCCTCGAGCACCTGCTGCACGGAACCGTCGAGCGGAAGCTCGAACAGTGTCGGACCGAGCGAGAAGCGCTCACAGGCATCCCCGCTGATGCCGTCCAGGCACTGGTCGCGGAACCGCCGCTTGAGCTCGATGTCGCGCAGGACGAGCGCGACCCGTGTCAGCACCAGCTCGTCCCCCTCCGCCTCCTGGACGACGTCCCGGGCCGCGACGGCGGCTGCACTGTTCTGGGCCAGCGCCACCGAGAGCGAGACGTTCGACGCCTCCTCGGGTCCGGCGATGGCGTCACAGGCGCCCACCGGGGCGGCGGCGCACAAGATCAAGAGTCGATTGATGTTATGTCGATTGAACACGAATCCCCCCAGCCGTGGATCCCGGTCGATTGGCGACCGGAGCGGCTGAGGGGACGTGCAAGGGGAGTACCGCGAGGCCGGCGTCAGGCCACGCGGGCCCATCCGTCCTCGGGCGAGGGCTCGGGCGCGCGCCCCGGCTCCGCGGCTGCACCGTATGCGCCCGAGGCCCGCAGAAGCGCCTCCAACAGGATGGCACTACGCCGCAGCGCGCGGTTGGCCATGATCAGCCCGATCAGCTTCCCGACCGCCGCACCGCCCACCATCAGGGTGACCCCGACGGACAGGGCGTCGAGCGTACCCTGGGTCGCCGCGGGGACCAGCCCGACGTAGAGCCCGTAGACGACGAGCGCCGTCAGGTATCCGAGCGCAGCCACCTCGGTGCCCCGGGTGCGGAGCTGGCGATTGAGTCTCAGCTCCCAGTCCCGACGGGCGTGCTCGGGGAGGGTCTCCAGCCCCAGACGGATGCGCCGATAGTCGCGGCGTACGGAAGGGATATCGTCGGCGAGGTCCTCGACCTGGGTCCGGTCCCTCAAGGTCAGCGTCTTTCGATCGGTCGTATTCATGGCGCGTTCCGCGCTCGGCGCAGCGATAGGATGTCGTCTTCGGTGGAACGATCGGGAGCGTCGCGGTGCGACACCTCCGTTCCGTTCTGGCGTTCAATCTGCCGGACCGCGGACACCTGCGTCGTACGGGAACGACGTAGACGTCCAGGAGGGACTACGTAGGAGGCGCGCGGAGGCTTCGGCGGGACCCGCCCGAGGGCGGGGCCGCCCCCGGTCGACGGGTGGGGGTGGACCCGGTCGAGAGGAGGGTCTGGCTCGAAGTCCGAGCGTGGCGGGTGGACAGCGGGGGCCGAACCGATCGGGCGCGGCGGTCGCGACGAGGCGAGCAGCCGCTCCACCTCGCAAACCCTTCTCAGGGCAGGCGCAGGTCCAACCAGATCAGCCGGTGATCGGACGCCGCGTCGGCCCAGGCGGCGCCTTCGGGGTCGCTGGCGGCGTCCGGCCAGAAGACGCCACCGTCCAGCACCTCGATCCCGATGGACGGCAGGAGGTAATCGATGCGGGAGCCGCCACCGAACCCCGTGGTGGCCCGCTCCCAGTGGTCCGGCGGACCCGCCGGGCGCCCCCGGCGTCCCCCTTCGCTGATCAGCAGATCCCCCGTGTCCTGGATCCGCGGGTGCTCGAGCAGCTGGGAGATCGCCGTCCGTCCGTCGTACAGCGACTCGTCTGCGTTGGGCCGTGCGTTCAGGTCGCCGACGACCACGAACGGGGCATCCGAATCGTACCCGCCCTGACGGCCGGCATCGTCCTCGAGCTCCGGCGCGTCATCCAGGTACAGGGCCCAGAAGCGGATCTCGTCGAAGTTGCGCCGACCGTTCCGGTCCTCCTCGCCGTCGAACACCGGCGGCGTGGGGTGGCTCACGAGGAGGTGCAGCACGGTGTCGGCCACCTGCACCGGCAGATCCCAGTGCGACTTGCTCGACAGGCGCAGGGCCTCACGCGCCGCCTCCGCGTAGAACCCGACCGGCATGTGGTGCCCGGGAAGGCTCTGCCAACGGAAGCGCGCGAACGTGCGTGCCCGATCGGGAAGGAGCGGCAGGCGCGACAGCACCGCCATCGAATACTGTCCCGGGTACTCCCCGTAGCCGAAGCTGTCGTCGCCGTGGGCCCGCGTGCGCAGGTCCTTCTCCGTGGCCACGATCCCGTCCCCGTTCAGGTCCAACCCCGAGAGCAGCCCCGTGTTGTTCGGCGCCGCCCACGTGTAGCGGAAGTCGAGGGGCGCTTCGCCCCGCGTCAGATAGGCCTGCACGAAGCGTCGCGCGTTCAGGTCCAGTCCGTGCTCGGCTCCGTCGTAGTCGTGGTCGATCTCCTCCAGGACGAGCACGTCCGGTCGGATGCGCTGGAGGATCGCCGCGGCCGCGCGCAGCTGGGGGTCCTGCCCCTCCCCCTTGTCGTCGACGTCCATCAGCTTGGCGGTCGACATCTCCTGCACGTTGAAGAGCGCCACCCGGACCGTGCGGGCTCCACCACCCCCGCCCGCCTCCCCGGCGGGCTCGGGCTCCCCTCCGCAGGTCACCAGGAGGAGCGCCGCTGCCGCGGCGTGGAGGGTGCGCCGTCTGGCCGTTGCCATGGCTTCGTCCTAGGGTTGGAAACACCGGTCGCGGTCCCACAGCGGGGGTTCCGGTTCCGCGACCCCATGGAGCTTCCACGCCCCGCCCGTGCGGGGCAAGCCCGATCCGGAGGATACCTCGTGAGCGCCATCCGACCCGTCACTACCGATCGTGCTCCGGCCGCCGGTGGCCACTACTCGCAGGGGATCGTGCACGGAGATGTCGTCTACGTCTCCGGCCAGCTCCCGTTCCGGCCGGGCGACGCCACCCGGACCCTGGGTACCGTGGCCGAGCAGGCGGAGCAGGCGCTGCGGAACGTCCAGGCCATCCTGGACGCCGCGGGCAGCGGGCTCGACCGCGTCCTGCAGATGACGATCTACATCTCGAACGGCGACGATTGGGGTACGGTCAACGAGGTCTACACCCGGGTGCTGGGGGATCACCGGCCGGCCCGGGCCGTCGTTCCGGTGAGCCCCCTGCACTACGGCGCCGCGATCGAGATCCAGGCGATCGGCGCGGTCGGGTAGTCGCGTCCGGCGCCGTCCCGGAACCGTGTCCGGCGCAACGGGCGCACGCCCACCCCTCGAGGTGCGCCGGCCTATCGGTCCGGGTCGGTTTGCTCGTCCCGGTCCATCGGGCGCCGGAGGATCAGCGCGAAGTAGCGGATGGTGAATCCGGCGATCAGCGTCCAGGTGACGACGAGCATGACCAGAGCCGTGCGGGTCATACAGCCTCCTTGCGGCGCCAGGCCATCCGCACCAACGCGGCGAGGCCGACGAAGACGAGCAGCAGCAGGACACGGGTCGCGTCCTGCACGAACGCACGAGTGGGTTCTCCCGTGGCCGGGTCCCGCCACGCCCAGCTCGGGTCTCCCACGTGGCCGAGTCGTCCGATGACACTCTCGGGCGCGAACGGCCAACCGCCCCCGCTCACGAACGATCCCCAGGCCGCCGGCCAGTCGCTGCCGACCGGCTGCAGAAGGGAGCCCACGAACACCACGCCGATGAAGGCCGGCGTTACGTAGCGGATGACGAAGCGGAAGAATCTCGGGACGTGGATGTCCGCCCCGCGCGTGATCTCCTCCCAGCCCCGATCGATCCCGAACACCCAGCCGAAGACCAGCACCTCCAGCAGGGCGAACACGACGAGCGCGAAGGTGCCCGTCCAGAAGTCGAACTCATCGAAGGTGCCGCCGGGGTAGAGCCACACGCAGAGGAAGCCCAACCCGCGGTGGCGGCACCGAAGAGCAGCGCACCCTTCCGACGCTCCACACCGAAGCTCGTCCTCCAGGAACGCCAGGATGGGCTGCCCCATCGCGAGGGACGAGGTGATCCCCGCGAAGAAGAGCAGACCGAACCACATCGCTCCGGCCGCGGGGGCCAGAGCGCCCCAGTGGTTGAAGAGGCTGGGAAGGGTGAGGAAGGCGAGGCCGAAGCCGCTCCCGCCGGCGGTGGCGGCCTGCACCGCCTGCAGGCCCAGATAGGCGGTGGCGATCGGGATCAGGATGGTGCCGCCCAGAACGACCTCGACGAACTCGTTCATCCACCCCGCGGCCGAGGCGTTCAAGGCGATGTCGTCCTTGGCCTTCAGGTAGGACGCATAGCAGTGGATCGAGCCCATCCCGACCGACAGGGTGAAGAAGATCTGCCCGGCGGCAGCCAGCCAGGTGGAGAAGTTGGTCAGGCCCTGGACGTCCGGCGCCCAGACGAAGTCGAGGCCCTCGAGCGGGCTCTGGACCACGCCCTCCGCTCCCGGCTGCAGGGTCAGCCCGCGGATGGCCAGCAGGACCGCGAACCCGAGCAGTAGCGGCATGCCGATCTTGGCCGCGGTCTCGATTCCACGCACGAGACCGCGCGAGAGGATCCAGACGTTCAGCACCAACGTCGCGGCAAAGAAGCCCAACGCTTCGAGCGGCACGGCGAAGAGCGACCGCTCGTGCACGCCGAGATAGCGCGGGAAGAACTCCGCCGCGTCGACGCTGGCGAAGGTTCCGCGCAGCGAGTGGACCACATAGGCGAGGGTCCAGGACTCGATGTAGCAGTAGTACGCCGCGATGGTCAGGTTGGTGAAGAGACCGAACACACCGATGTACTTCAGCCAGCGCGAGCGCCCGAGACGGGCGAACATTCCCGGCGCCGAGTGGTGCCCGAACGCGCCGCCGTGGCGCCCGATCGCCCACTCCACCCACAGGAGCGGCAGGCCCATCAGCACGAACGCGATCAGATAGGGCAGGAGAAATGCTCCCCCACCGTTCTGCGCCGCTTGCGCCGGGAAGCGGAGGAAGTTGCCCAGCCCTACCGCATTGCCCGCCATGGCCAGCACGAGCCCCACTCGGGTACCCCACCGTTGCGACCCGTTCATGGCCGCCTCTCCCTCCGATTCAGTGGACACGGATGCACGGCGTCGGGAGCTGGTCTGGATGCCAGCCTCCGCATCGACGCTCGATCTGGCGAACACGGATTGCGAACTGGCGGGTCGCGGAGCCGCCGGACACATTCCGCTCGTACCGAGAAGGCGGAGTCAGCCGATGCGCGACGAGATCCAACGCTTCCGACCACACCCCTGGCACGGGCTCAGCGCGGGCCCGGGGCCTCCCGCGCGGGTGCAGGCGTTCGTGGAGATCACACCCTTCGATCTCGTGAAGTACGAGATCGATAAACAGTCGGGGTACCTCCGCGTGGACCGTCCCCAACGCACGTCCTCGCTGCCACCGGCGCTGTACGGGTTCATCCCCCGCACGCTTGCAGGAGCACGGGTCGCCGCGTGCATGGACGGAGCGCGCGCCGGCGATCTGGACCCGCTCGACATCTGCGTGATCAGCGAGCGCCCGGTGGAGCGGGCGGAGATCCTCGTAACCGCGCGCGTCGTGGGGGGGATTCCGATGCTGGACGGCGACGAAGCGGACGACAAGATCGTCGCCGTTCTCGATGGCGATCCGGCGTGGGCCTCCGTCCGCGAGCTCGACGAGCTTCCACGGCCGATGATCGAACGGCTCCGCCACTACTTTGCGACGTACAAGACCCTTCCGGGCGAGCAGGCCACGGCACGGGTAGGGGAGCCGTATCCGCGAAAGCACGCCGAGCAGGTGATCCGCGCGGCGCTCGCGGACTACGCGGCCGCGTTCGGCACCTGACGCGGATGGGAGGCGCTCAGAACCAGCCAAGCAGCCTCCACCACGCCATCCCCAGGGACAGCCAGACCGCGAGCGACACCACCGACGCCGCGAGGCCGACCCGCCACCACTGCGTCTGCGATACGTAGCCGGCCCCGAAGTAGATCGGCCCAGGCGTGGTGCCGTAGTGGGTCACCGACGCCATCAGGTTCGAGCCATAGGCCAGGGACAACGCGGCCACGGCCGGCGGAGCTCCCGCGACCAGCATGACGGCCAGGAACGGCGCGTACATGGCCGTCGCGTGCGCCGTGATGCTCGCGAAGCCGTAGTGGGAGTAGTAGTAGATCAACAGCAGCGAGCCGAACGCCGCCCACCAGGGCCACCCGGTGGTCAGCGCGGCCGCCGCCTCCGCGAAGCGTCCGGTGAGTCCCGTGTTCGACAACGCCGCCGCGAGCTGGACAAGTCCTCCGTACCAGATGAAGACATCCCATCCCGCGCGCTCGCCCAGGAGATCGTCCCATCCGAGGACGCCCGTCAACAGGAGCACGGCGATGCCGAGCAGGGCGACCGCTGCGTAGTGGATGTGGTGGAAGGCCGTCGTCATCCACAGCGATGCGACGAGACCGAACACCATCAGCATGAGGCGCTCGGGCCGGCCCATCGGGCCCAGGGCGGCGAGCTCCGCCTCCGCCAGCTCGGCGGCCGCCGGAGTATGCGTCACCTCGGGGGGTGCCATCCGATAGACGAGCAACCCGACGGCGACGAGCCCCACCAACCCCGGGACGATCGCCCCCAGGAGCCACCGCCCATAGCCGAGGTCGATCCCCGCGGTCTGCTCCGCGAAGGCCGCGATCAGCGCGTTCGACGCCTGTCCCGTCAGGTAGATCGCGCAGGTGACGCAGCAGCATTGATACAGGAACATCATCAGGAACGCGCCCAGCCTGCCGGCGGTGGGACCGGGGCGGGAGTCGTAGGCTTCCGCCAGGCTCTTCGCGATGGGAAAGACGATCCCGCCGGAGCGGGCGCCGTTCGAAGGGATGAAGCTGGCCAGCACCAACTCGGTGAAGGCGAGCGCGAATCCTAGCCCGAGCGAACGGCGACCTAGCGCGCGGATGAACAGGAACGCGATCCGCCGACCCAGGCCCGTCTTGATCATCCCCCGCG
>JAWKQN010000028.1 GCA_041390125.1 Gemmatimonadota bacterium
TCCGCTCGCGCGGACGCGGCCACCCTTCATGTGCGCGCCGGCATCGGCGCATCGATCCTGGATCCTCGAGGCGGGAGGCCTCTCATGTACATCACACGGTCGCGGCTGGGTAGCGGCTTCGCCGTTCTGCTGGTCCTCTGCACGCTCCTCGCGACCGCCGCCGTCGACCTCCCGGGTCAGCAGGTGGCACCTACGCTCATCCGCGACGTCGCGGTCTTCGACGGAACGAGCGCGCGCGGCCCCATGGATGTGCTCGTTCGGGATGGCCGCATCGGAGCGATGGGGCCGGACCTGGAGGTCCCGGCCGGCTCGGTGGTGGTGGAGGGTCGCGGTCGCACCCTGCTTCCCGGCCTGATCGACGCGCACACCCATGCGTTCGGCGACGCGCTGCGTGAGGCGCTCGTCTTCGGCGTCACGACCGAGTTGGACATGTTCACGGACGCGGGCTTCGCACGGCAGATGCGCTCGGAACAGGCCGGTCGGGGCGCGGCGACGCGGGCGGACCTGTTCTCGGCCGGCACGCTGGTCACCGCACCCGGGGGCCACGGCACCGAATACGGGATGGTCATCCCCACGCTCGAGGGGCCGGAGCAGGCGCAGGCGTTCGTGGATGCCCGCCTCGCCGAGGGCTCGGATTGGATCAAGATCGTCTACGACGACGGCCACGCCTACGGGCTGGATCTTCCCACCCTCGACCTCGCGACCCTGAGAGCGGCGATCGACGCCGCCCACGCCCGCGACGTCCTCGCCGTGGTACACGTCGGCGACGCTGCCGCAGCCGAGGAGGCCATCGCCGCCGGAGCGGACGCGCTGGTGCACCTGTTCACCGACGAGGCGGCCGCGCCGGGCTTCGCCGAGCGCGTTGCGCAGAGCGGCGCGTTCATCGTGCCCACCCTCACCGTCCTCCGGAGCGTCACGGGTCAACCGGGCGCCGCCGGGCTCACGGACGATCCGGCCGTCGCGCCCTACCTGATGCCCGCCTCGCGCACCAACCTGGGCCAGGCGTTCCCCGACCGCTCGGGGCAGGGCGAAGCCCGCTACCAGGTCGCGGCAGACGCGGTCGAGCGCCTGCACGCCGCGGGAGTCGCCATCCTCGCCGGCACGGATGCTCCCAATCCGGGGACGGCGCACGGGAGCGCGCTGCATCGCGAGCTGGAGCTGTTGGTGGACGCGGGGCTGACGCCGGCGGAGGCGCTGCGTGCCGCCACGGAAGCGCCCGCACGGGCCTTCGCGCTGGAGGACCGCGGACGGATTGCGGAAGGCCTGCGCGCCGACCTGCTGCTCGTCGACGGCGATCCCCTCACCGACATCCGCGCCACCCGCGCCATCGCCGGGATCTGGAAGGGTGGCGTGCGCGTTGACCGGGACGCCTACGCGGCAGCGGTCGCGGCCGCGAGCACCACGTCGGCACCGTCCATCCCTGCCGAGGGGCTCATGCTCAGCGACTTCGACGCAGGAGCCCTGACGGCCGCGCTCGGCAGCTGGATGCCGTCGAGTGACAGCTTCGCGGGAGGCGCCTCGACCGGTGAGGTGCGGGTGGAGTCGACGGCGGACGGGCAGGCCCTCGTGGTACGCGGGACGATCTCCGACAAGATCGCCTATCCATGGTACGGCGCCATGTGGGTGCCTGGCAGCCCCCCGATGACGCCGGTCGACCTGGCGGGTGCGGAGGGGTTCCGCTTCCGCACACGCGGAGACGGCGGCACCTATCGCGTCTTGCTGTTCAGTCAGGGCAACGGCATGATGCCGCTGATCCGCACGTTCACCGCCGAGGCCGGGTGGACGGAAGTCGTCATGACGTGGGCGGACTTCGGCATCGACGGGGGCGACGTGATGGGGCTCGTGTGGTCCGGTGGACCCGAGGTGGGCGCCTTCGAGTTCGTGCTGGACGACGTCACCCTGCGCTGAGGATCGTCGTGCCGACCCCCCTCTCGTCCAGCCACGCGGTCACGGCCGCCGGGCATGGCGCCGCGCGTCGTGATCCCATCGGCTGGGTGGACTACGCGTGGCTGATCTATGCGCTCGCGTTCCTGGCCCAGCCGGCCCTGCTCCTGCGGCAGGGCCGGCTGGGCTGGGGATCCGCGCTCCTCACCGCGGGCGCCTTCGTCCTCTTCCTCCTCTCGTACGTGCGCGGCCTGCGGGCGCGCGGTCGGGAGCTCGGCATCGTCGTGGCGCTCCAGGCCACGCTCGGGCTGATCCTGTCGCCCTTCAACGTCGGCGCACCGGTCTTCCTGGTGTATGCGGCGACCTTCGCCGCTCGCGTGGAGCGCAGCCGGCTGGCCCTCCGCTTGATCTTCACGCTGGCCGCGCTGACGTGGTTCGCAAGCTGGCTGACGACCGCCCCGCTCTACGTCGGGCTGAGCATGACAGTGCTGACCGCGGCCATCGGAGGGGCACAACTGCAGGACATGCGGCTGCGCCGCAGCAATCGCGCCCTTCGGGCCGCCCAGACCGAGATCCAGCACCTGGCGGCCGTCGCCGAGCGGGAGCGCATCGCGCGTGACCTGCACGACGTGCTGGGGCACACGCTCTCCCTGATCGTGTTGAAGAGCGAACTCGCCGCGAAGCTGGTCACACGGGATGTGACGCGCGCCACCGCCGAGATCCGCGACGTGGAGCAGGTCGCGCGTCAGGCGCTCCACGATGTGCGCGAGACCATCCAGGGGTATCGCGCCTCGATCGGTGCCGAGGCCGGACGGGCGCGCGACCTGCTGGAGACCGCGGGGGTCCGTGCGGAGGTCGTGCTGGACGCGGTCGCCCTTCCGCGCGCGGCGGAGGAGGCGCTGGCGCTCGTGATCCGGGAGGCGAGCACCAACGTGGCCCGACACGCCGACGCGGACACCTGCCGCGTGTCCCTCGACACGGAAGGATCCTCGGTCGTGTTACGCGTCGAGGATGACGGAGCCTCCGACGGCAGCCTCGTGCCCGGGAGCGGGCTCGGCGGGATGAGGGAGCGGATCGAGGCCGTCGGCGGCGACCTCGCGTGGCGGGCGGCACCATCGGGACACGGCCTGGTCCTGGAGGCGCGGGTGCCGCTGCCTGCGTCCACCGCGTCCGTGCCGCTCACGCCCACGATGGCATCGACCTAGGGACGCGCCCGTGATCCGGATCGTCATCGCGGAGGATCAGACGATGGTGCTGGGGGCGCTGGCGGCGCTCCTGGACATCGAGAGCGACCTCGACGTCGTGGGTCGCGCCGCGGACGGGATCGAGGCGATCGAGCTGGTGACGCGCGAGCGACCGGACGTGTTGCTCACCGACATCGAGATGCCGGTGAAGACCGGCCTGGAGGTGGCGGCCGAAATCCAGCGGCGCGCCCTGCCCACCCGCGTCATCATCCTGACCACGTTCGCGCGCGCCGGGTATGCCCGTCGCGCGCTCGAAGCCGGAGCCGCCGGCTACCTGCTCAAGGACAGTCCGGCCGAGGAGCTGGCCAACGCCGTGCGCCGCGTGCACGCGGGCGGCCGAGCGGTGGATCCGGAGCTCGCCCGTGAGGCGTGGACGGCGCAGGATCCGCTCACGGACCGGGAGCGGCAGGTGTTGCGCCTCGCGGGCGAGGGGCTCAGCGGCGCCGCCATCGCGCGGCGCCTGCACCTGACCGAGGGCACGGTCCGCAACTACCTCTCGGAGGCCAACGCCAAGCTGGGCACGTCCAACCGGGTTGAGGCGGCCCGGCTGGCCCGCGAGAAGGGTTGGCTCTAGCCGGTCGCAGCGCCGCGAACGCGACTCCAGCTCTGGCGGCTGCCGTTCAGCGACCTCCTAGTCCAGATCGCTCACGTGCTGGATGATCCGACCCACCAGGCCGTACTCCTTCGCCTCGGTCGCGCCCAGCCAGAAGTTGCGGTGCGTGTCGTCCTGGATCCGCTCCAACGGCTGGCCGGTCTGCTCCGCGAAGACGCGGTTGAGACGCTCGCGCATCTTAAGGATCTCGCGCGCCTCGATCTCGACGTCCGCAGCCGTGCCGCGCGTGCCGCCCGCCGGCTGGTGGAGCAGGAAGCGTGTGTTGGGCAGCGAGAAGCGGTTCTCCAGGGGCACCGCCACGTAGATCAGCGCGCCGGCGCTCGCCACCCATCCGGTGCCGATCATCCGGACCGGGGAGCGGATGAAGCGCAGCATGTCGTGGATGGTGTCCCCCGACTCCACGTGCCCGCCCTGCGAGTTGATGAAGACCGTGATCGGCTCCTGCGACTGCGCGTCCATCGCCCAGAGCTGTCCGATCACCTCGGACGCCAGCTTCTGATTGACCTCTCCGCTGATGATCAGGGTGCGCGCGCGGAAGAGCCGGTCCCGCAGCGAATCCGTCCACCGGCTGGCCGTGGGCGTGAGCGGCGGCTCACCCTCGTCCTCGTCCGGATCCTCGCCCGGCGGGAGTGGGCGCCCCAGGGGTCGCAGCAGGTCTGTGTCGCTGAAGCGTTCGTCCGTCATCACCGGTCCTCGTTGCGTGCAAGCGGGGTGATCCCAAGCCAGTCCAAACGTCTCCAAGGCGGTCCGGGGCCGCAACTGCTGGACGGGCTCAACGGTCCTGCTGGGCCTCTTGGAAGAGGGGGATCAGGATGGAGGCGATCGCCCGCCCGCCTACACCCCCCGGGCCCACGCATCCCGCGGCAAGCGCAGGGCGTCGCGCAGGGCGGTCCGGTCCGGGATGTCCGCCAGAAGGTCGACGTACAGCGGCAGGCCGCCGCGCACCGGGATCCAGGCTCGCGGAGCATCGAACCGGGTGAGCGTTCCCTGGGCGCTGCGCCGCACCCGCGGCCGCCCGAGGCGCTCGCGCGCGATCCGTCGCCGCCAGCCCGACAGGGTGGTCACCGCCAGCCGTCCGTCCTCCTGCCGATCGATCCGCACCGCGACCACCCCCGCCAGGACGAGCGGGAGGGCGAGCGGAACCGCCACGCCGAGCGGCCACGACGCGCCGGAGCGGAGGGCGAGGCCCACGAGGAGCACGACGCCTCCCAGTCCCCCGAGCAGGAACGCGCGCCACACCCAGGCCAGCGCCCCGTACCGGTAGAGCGTGCGCGGCTCGGCGACCCTCACGCGAGGCCCTTCCGGAAGCGGGCGGCCGCGCCGAAGGGCACCGACCAGAGCAGGCGTACCACCCGGAAACGCTGGCCGCGATACGGCTCCAGGAGCTCGAGCATCCGGGCATCGTCCGCCCCGGGCTCGTCGGCCAGCGCGCCTCCGACCAGGCCGGGCAGCCCCAGGTCACCCACCGGCACCGCGTCGGGGTCCCCGGCGCCGAAGCCGGCGATCATCTCCGCCGTCCACGGCCCGACGCCCGGGATGCGCAGCAGCCGCGCCCGCAGCGCGTCCCGGTCGGTGGCCGGGTCCAGGAAGCCGCGCTGGGCCTGGGCCCGTGCGAGGCGCACGAGCGTCTCCGCCCGCTTGTGGTCGATCCCCAGGCCCTGGAGGCGATACGGTCCCAGCTTGGCGACCCGCTGCGCCTCGGGAAACGCGAGCCCCAGCTCCGTGCGGCGTCCCCACCGCTCGGCGATCCTGCGGAACTGCGAGGCGGCCTCACGCCAGCGCACCTTCTGCTGCAGCACCACGCCGGCCGCCACGTCGAACATCCAGGGAACCGCGACGATGCGGAGCGCGGGGTAGGCCTTGAGCAGGCGCAGGAGCGCGGGGTGGCCGGCTGCGAACGCGTGCAGACCGTCCGTCGGCGGCAACACCCGTTCCCAGTGCGCGAGGGGATCGCTGCCGGCCTCGCCGTCGCATTCGATCTCCACGCGTCCACCTGCGGCCCGCAGCGTGTGACGCACCACCCGTCCCTCGGCGTCGTGATGGACCTTGGTGAAGGCATGGTCCGTGTGCACGGCCGTGGGATCGTAGGGACCCAGGTTCTGGTGCGCGAAGGTGCGCCCCACGTCGAAGGCGGGTTCGTCGACCTGCAGGGTGCGGGTGGCGAGCGACACGAGAAGCGGGGGGTGGCGAAAGGGGACCGGCACCGGGTCGGCACCGAGCGAGGGACGCTGGTCGGCCGGGAAGCCGGTGTCAACCGATCCCCATCCCGCCCTACTTCCAGATCCCCAACACCGCGATCGTGGACAGGGCCTGCGCCAGCGCGGTCACGACCCCGTAGATCTTGGCACCCCGGACGGCGCTGCCGCCGCTCGTCTCCATCTGGTCGATCATCTCGTTGGCGCGGCCGCTCAGGCGCTCGGTGCGCACCAGGATGCTGTCGAAGCGGATCCCGTGACGGTCGCCGGCGATGCGGGTGAAGACGGTCTTGCTGCCGTCGCGCAGCTCGTCGGACAGGTCGCGCACATTGGCGATGGTCCGGTCCAGGCTCTCCGACTGCTCCCGGTCCAGCAGCAAGGCCTGCAGAGGCGGGGTGTCGGGATCGGCGTTCATCCGTCCTTCCACCGTGGTGAGCACGGAGTCGATGTGCGTGAGCGCGCTCTCGATGGTCGCGAGCTGCCGTTCGCCCAGCACCAGACGCCCGGCGAGCTGATCGGGGCCACGGTCCGCGGCAGCGCCCAGCGTATCCGCCAGCCGACGCACGCCGCTCACCGTCCCCCGCATCTCGGCCAGGGAGCCGTTCAGATCGTCGATCATGCGCTCGTAGCGGTTCACCGGCGGCGCGTCCGCCTTCGCCGGTGAGCTCAGGTAGTCCACCGCCTGCCCCAGGAACGCCAGCACGTCCGCGCCGCTCTCCGGCGAGAACTCACGCGCGCCCGTGCGTTCCGCCACCAGCGTTGCCGGGGTCCACGAGGGCACCAGACGCACGCGGGGTGGACCGGACGTACCGATGCCGATGCTCGATCCCACGCTCACCGCGGTGCCGACGCCGAGCGCGGCCTCCAGCCGGGCCAGGTCGGGCGCAAGCCCCACGTTGGCGGCGACCCGCGCGAAGGCGGAGGCATCGAGGGTGCCCTCGACCCGCGTGTAGCGCGCCACGTCCGACCATTCCAGATGCAGATCCCCGAAGGAGAACACCGTGCCGGGGCGCACCGCGGCGCCGCCGGGCTCGACATCCGTGCGCGGCGGTCCATCCAGCGCCCACAGCCCGTCGGGAGCGCGCGTCAGCGTCCAGCGCTCGGCACCGCTCCCGAGCGTCATGCGGGTGGCGTCCACGAATCCGAGCGTGAAGGCACCGCCGATCTCGGCCTCGGGATCGCGCTCGCTCACCGTCACCACGCTCCGCTCCGCCAACGCGCCGGTGCGCTCGACCGACACCTGCAGGGCGGGCACGCCCGGCGCCACGCGCGTGACGCGTCCCACACACTGTTCGTAGAACTGCACGCGGGTATCGGCGCGCAACTCCACCAGGCCGGGCACGTAGGCCACGAAGGCCAGGTCGGGATCGGCACACCGGGAACGCGCGACCACGGTGAGCCAGGCGATCGCGCCCAGCGCGCCCACCACGATCACCAGGCCGATGAGCTGGTTGAGCCGCAGCGGATCCTTGAGGCCGGTCCGGCGCTCGGCGGGGGCCGCGCTCATCGGGCCACCCACAGCGCGGCCGTGATGAGGGTGCACAGCGTGGTGGAGAGCACGGTGCTCTCCCAGGCCGCATCCTGGAACTCCGCCCGGGCCGGGTCGGCAGGCCGCCGCTCCGCCGCCTCCACCCCCAGCGCGCACGCCACGAAGGAGACGATCCCCCCGAACAGCAGCGCACGCCACGAGCCCGCGACGACGGAGTCGAGGAAGGCCGTGTAGTAGTCGACGGCGAGGGCCGAGTGCAGCGAGGTGCCGTCGAACGTGTAGCCGATCATGAGGAAGTACTGGCCCACCACGAAGAACAGGGCCGTCGTGACGGGTGCGGCCACCAGGTGCGGCAGGACCTGCGTGTTGAGGTCGCCGGGGGCGGCGTACGGATCGTCCAGACCGTGCGTGAGCGGCCGGATGGCCAGCTTGAGGGAGAGCGGCGCCCCACTTCGGGCAGCCACCAGCACGGCCAGGCCGAGGGGCAGCCCGCCCGCGATGAAGATGGGCATGAACGCGGACTCGAAGAGCGGACGGATCACGCCCAGCTGCTCGGCCACCGTCCGCAGCCCCAGGCCCAGCACCGTGCCCAGGAGCAACACGTCCAGGGCGCCACGGCTGAGGGTGCGGAACACCTGGCCCAGCGTCAGGCGGGTCACCCGCACCACCCCCTGCCGGGAGCCGATCTCGGCCAGGCCGGCGCCCGTGGCCCGCAGCAGCCGGAGACCGAACGTGACCAGCACGCCCAGGTTGCTGACCCACACCTGCCCCACTCGGCCCAGGGCCTCGCCGAACACCGTCTCGTCCGTCTCCGCTCGCATGAGGGGCCGGCGGGCAACCTCCATGCCGGAGACGCCGCACTCGTCTCCTCACGCGCGGGATGCCCCAGGCGGGGATCAGCCCGTTTGACACCCGGACCGGTAATGATCTACGATGCACATCGTACGTCAGCCACCGTACAGCGCACCGCAGCCCCGGAGATTCCGATGGCCGGCCCGGCCCTACCTCTGCCCACCGACGCCGAGTATCGCATCCTGGAGGTGCTCTGGGACCGGGGACCCCAGACCGTCCGCCAGGTGCACGACCAGCTGACCGGCGAGCGGGACGTCGGATACACCACCGTATTGAAGATCCTCCAGAACCTCCACCAGAAGGGGCTGGTGGACCGCGACGACTCCGAGCGCAGCCACGTCTACGCCGCGGCCGTCGAGCGGGAATGGGCCACGCGCGGGTTCGTGGCCGACCTCACGGATCGGGTGTTCGCGGGCTCCGCGGGCCGCCTCGTGCTGCGCGCCCTGTCGACCCGCCCCGCCTCCCGGTCGGAGCTGGACGAGATCCGGGCCCTGCTCGATCGCCTGGAGGCGGACTCGTGAGCGGCCCGGCGCCGGAGCTTCTGCGGTCGGCCTTCCTCGGCCTCCATGGGCTCGGGTGGGCGCTGCTCGGCACGCTGATCGTCGGTGCCGCCGTCGGCGCCGTCGCCTGGGTCGCCCTGCGGCTGCTCGTCCACCGCTCGGCCTGGACCCGCTACGCGCTCGCCTGCGGCGCGCTTGTGCTCCTGGTGGCGCTTCCCCTGCAGACCGGCCTGGCGTTGCGGAATGCGTACGGCGGCCATCCCCAGCTCGCGGAGCGGATCGCGGTGCAGTTGATGCGCGACGGCAGCCCGGACGGCGGCGGGCCGCTGCCGGGAGGATGGGCGGTCGCGCCGCTCGCGGTGGCGGTGGAGCACACGCACGACCACGACAACCCACCGCTCCTCGCTGGTGCGGCGGTCCGGCGGGTGGCGCCGGCCCTCGCGGTCCTGGCGCTGCTGTGGCTCTTCGGCGCAGCGGTCGGCCTCGGACGGCTCGGCGCCGACGTCCGCACCCTGCGGCGCCTGCATCGGCTTCCGCTGCAGCCGGTGTCGGAGCGTTGGCGCACCGCTCTGGCCCGCATGGGTCGTCGGCTCGACGTGACCCACCCGATCCGTCTGGGCATCAGCGACCGCGTCGACGGCCCCGTGCTCATCGGATGGTGGGCCCCGGTGATCCTCGTCCCGCGTCGCGTACACGACCAGCTCACCGACGACGAGATCGAAGCGGTCCTGGCGCACGAGCTGGCGCACGTGCGGCGCGGCGACTACGCGGTCAACCTGCTCCAGTCCGTGGCGGAAGCACTCCTGTTCTTCCATCCCGTGGTGCTGTGGCTGGGTGCGCGGTTGCGCGACGAGCGCGAGTACTGTTCGGACGACCTCGCGCAGCGCTCCATCGGCGGCTCGCTGTCCGAGTACCTGCGTGCCCTCATGACGCTGGAGACGCTGCGCGGCGCGCCAGCACCGGGGGGCGCGATGGCGGCCCAGGGAGGTTCCCTGCTCCGCCGCATCCGTCGGCTCGTGGAGATGAGCGCGCGGGCACGCCGCCCACGCGTGGACGTGGATCTGCTGCTGGCAGCCGCGTGTCTCCTGTTCGTGTGGGTGCCGTCGCTGGCCGTCTCGCCGCTGTCGCAGGTGGGCACGATGGCCGTGATGAAGCACGAGTTGCTGCTACCGCGCGACTTCGAGCGGATCGCGCGCGAGGCCGGGCTCGTACCCGCCGCCGACGGACGCCATGCGGGGACGCCGCGCGCCCCGGAGCGCGGCCAGCCATGAGGGCCCTGCCGCCTCGCCGCGCAGCGGATCCGCATGCGACCGGTCGACCGGGCACCCGTCCCGTGACACCGCTCCTGGTGCTCGCGGCCGTGCTCGTGGGGCTCGCGCTGGCGTTCGCGCAGCCGGAACGGATGCACTCCGAGGTCACGGGACCAACGCTGGTCACGGGAGAAACGCGCCACGCGGAGCCGACCACCGGCTCCGGCGCGACACACCCGCCGCGCTGATGCAGAGGGCGGGACAGATCGAGGCTCTGTGTGGGCCCTGACTACGACGAACGTCGTACGTCGCCCGTCGTGATCTGGGGCCGCGTACGCAACCATCCGCGGGGGACCGCGGGACACCGGGAGGAGGGGACGTGAGGATCCGCACCATGCTTCGTGACGCCGCGCGCGTCTTTCGCACGAATCCGGGCTTCGCCGCGGTCATCGTGCTGACGCTGGGCCTCGGCATCGGCGCCAACAGCGCCATCTTCTCCCTCATCAACGGCGTATTGCTGCAGCCCCTGCCGTACGGGTCCGGTGCGGCGCTGGTGCGCGTGCGCATGGGCCCCTCCGGTCCGGCCCAGCAACCGGGCAACCTGTCCCCGCTGGAGGTGGCGGATGTGCGCGAGCGCGCTCGCGCGCTCGACGGTGTGGTCGAGTATCACACCATGTTCTTCAACCTGCTCGAGCGGGAGCGCGAGCCCGAGCGCGTGCAGGTGGGCGTGGTGTCCTGGGACTTCTTCCCGGTCCTGGGTGTGCAGCCGCTGCACGGGCGGACGTTCACGCCGGAGGAGGACCGGATCGGGGCCGAGCCCGTGCTCGTGCTGGGCTACGACTACTGGCTCACCCGCTTCGGCGGGGATCCCGCGGTGGTGGGCCGTTCGGTGGAGATGAACAACCGACCGCACCGCATCGTGGGCGTGCTCCCGTCCGTTCCGACGTACCCGAACCAGAACGACGTCTGGATGCCGTGGTACGCCTGCCCGTTCCGGGTCGGGGACGGGTGGCACCTCAACCGGCAGGCCCGCAGCCTGTTGACCGTTGCGCGGGTTGCGGAGGGCGCGAGTGTCGACGCCGCCGCAGCGGACCTGGACCGCGTCGCGCACGAGCTGCACGCCGAGCACGGGGACGCCTATCCGGGAGTGGAGCAGGTGGACGCCGAGCTGGTCCCCCTCAAGGAGGAGCTCACGGCGGAGGCCCGACCCACCTTCCTGATCCTGCTCGCCATGGCGGGCCTGGTGCTGCTGATCGCCTGCGCCAACGTCACCAACCTCACCCTGGCGCGGCTCAACCAGCGGCAGTCCGAGCTGGCGGTCCGGGCCGCGCTGGGGGCCAGCCAGAGAAGACTGCTCGGGCAGCTCGTCGGGGAGAGCGTGTTGCTGGCGCTGTGCGGCGCGCTCGTCGGGGTGGCCATGGCCTACGGTTCGGTGGGGCTGCTCCGGGAGTGGGCCTCGGCCCTCTCGCCGCGCTTCAACGAGGTCCGGGTGGATGGGTGGGTGCTCGGCTTCACGGCGCTCGTGGCCCTCGTGGTCGGCGTGGTCATCGGCGGGGTGCCCGGCTTCCAGGCACGCCGGCTCGCCGCGACGCTCCGCGAGCAGAAGGCCAGCGGCACGCGTACGCGACACCGGGTGAGCGCCGCGCTCGTGGTGGCGCAGGTGGGGGTGGCCTTCGTGCTGCTCACCGGCAGCGCGCTGATGGTGCGCTCCTTCTCCAACCTCGTGCGGGTCGACCCCGGCTACGACGCGCGCGACGTCCTGACCGTCACGATCGACCTGGACTGGGCCACGTACGTCACGAACGAGGATTCCCGCGCCTTCTACCGTGCGCTGTTGCCGCGCTTGCGCGCCCGCCCCGGGGTGCAGGCCGTGGCCGCCGCCAGCGACTTCCCGATGAGCGGCGCCACGTTCCAGACGCAGCGTCGGATCCTCGCCCAGGGTGCCACGGACACGGACGCGCCGCCGCAGGTCAACGCGCGCTTCGTCACGGACGGATACTTCGAGACGCTGGGCATCCCCATCCTCAGCGGGCGAGCCTTCGAGGCCCGCGACGACGCGCAGGCCGCCCCGGTGGCCATCGTGAGCCGCGCGGCCGCGCAGCGGCTCTTCCCCGGTCGGGACGCCATCGGAGGCCAGATCTCCCCGGATAACGGGACGACCTGGCTCACCGTCGTCGGCATCGCGGCCGACGTGCGACAGGCGGGGTTCGAGGCCGATCTGAGCGAAGAGGTCTACTTCGCATTCGAACAGAGCGCCTACCAGAGTGGCTTCGCGCGCCGGGTGCTGATCCGCACCGCGGGCATCGATCCGATGACCCTGGCGCGAGCCGTCACCGAGGACGTCTACGCGGTGGACCCGGATCAACCCGTCTCGTTCGTGCAGACCCTGGAGGACGCCGAATCGGACCGGGTGGCATCGCCCCGGACCATCGCGGTGTTGCTGGGCATCTTCGCGCTGGTGGCGCTGGTCACGGCGGCCGCCGGTCTGCTGAGCGTGATCGCCCTCTCCACCGCCGAGCGGCGTCGCGAGATCGGGATCCGCCTCGCGTTGGGAGGCCAGCGTCGCGACGTGGTCCTCATGGTGGTGCGCCACGGCGTGGCCCTCACCGTGGGTGGGCTCGTCCTGGGCGCCGTGCTGAGCCTCGCGGTGGGAGGCATGCTGGAGAGCCTGTTGTTCGGGCTGGACGCCCGCGACCCGCTCACCCTCGTCGGCGTCGCCACCGGTCTCTTCGCCGCCGCCGCGCTGGCCACCTGGGTTCCTGCGTGGCGGGGCACGGCGGTGGATCCGGTGGAGGCCGTGCGGGAGTAGCCGGACCGGCCGGTCGCCGACGGCACGACTGCGGCTCCGGTACGTACGGGAACGAGCGACGACGCCCGATCTGCGGACCCTCGCAGGAAGCGGCGTGGCCGGCCGCCCAGCTCCATGGCGCGTCTACCGAATGCATCCACCTGCACGGTGGGTGAACCTGTTCCGGAGGCGTTCCATGGCGCTCATCTGCAGACAGATCGTCGACGAGATCGAGGAGACGGTGTGGGAACCCGTCGAGCGCTGGGTGGAGAAGCGCGAGAAGAAGTGCAAGAAGCGCAAGTGCAAGAAGTGGTGCCTCTGCTGCAACAAGTGGTTCTGTTGGATCGAGACGTTCCTCGAGAAGGTTGTCACCTGGGTGGCCAAGCAGGTCGTGAATCTGGTCACCCGGGTGGTGTGCGAGATGGTGCACGACGTGGTCGGCACCGTCATCGCGACCGTGATCAAGCTGGTGGAGATCGTGGTGGACGTCCTGGACGTCCTCTGGCAACTGGTCACCCTCGACTGGGAGGGTCTCAAGGACGCGCTGCAGGAGCTGGTCGCCGACCTCGTGGACCTGGGCCCGCTGATCGTCCGTTGGCTGCACATCGCCGTGGCGGTCCTCACCTTCGGCGCGCCCTACGTGCTCGGATATCTGCGCGAGAGGTTCGACGAGTACCGCCTGAAGAACTACATCCGCGAGCAGCTCGAGGAGCGGTTCGGCGACGATCCGGACTGCCTGGAGCGCATCAAGACCGCGATCCATCTGGATCACGGGCCCTTCGGGCTCGAGTTCCAGGCCCGATCGGTCCGGACGTTCGTGGACTCGCGATCGGGTCCTGACGGCGGGCCGCCGACGCTCTACACGCTGCACCAGAGCGGGGACATCGACCTCTACGAGTTCTCGGGCGTTGCCGTCGGACCGATCCTCGACCGGCCGCGCGTCGACGCACACCTCGTGGAGGACGAGGTGCCGCTCGACGCCGAGGACATCGACGACTACCTGGCCAGCGGAGGTGCCGGCCCGCACTTCCGGGTCTACGCGTTCGACACGGGCGCGGAGACGGAGAAGATCAACGTGTCCCGCGACAAGGGGCGGCAGTTGGGCATCAAGTTCCAGTGGAGCCGCGACGTGCAGGAGGTGCGTGGACTGGACCAGGTGGACGTGAACAAGAACCGCTTGAGTGCGTTCCTCATGGACCCCATGGGTCGGGCGGCCGACGGCCGGGACGTCTGCACGCTGCTGGCCGCCGGGGTGTTCACGCTCACGGACCCGTCGGACGGACGCCATCCGTTCGGCTGGACCACCTGGTTCACGCCGGCCTCACCCGTGTCGGGGCTCATCCACCGCGATCGGCGGCCCGCCGGCTTCATGAAATACGTGCTCATCCACGAATGCGGGCACTATTTCTCGCTGGAGCACGATGGCCATGATGGGCTCGACAAGATCATGTACAGCCCGGTCGAGAACGGCTGGTGGAGCTGGAACCTGATCCTCGAGTTCCTGGTGTGGTCGGGCGAGCCGCGCTTCACGTTGGATGACGGCAAGGATGCGTGGGATTTCCTGATCGAAGAGATCCCCCAGTGTCTCGCGGAGGGCTGTGGAGCGCGCTCGTCCGATCCGGGGCCCATCCTGTGAGCGCCGGCGTTCCCCCTCCTGCGCGTCGGCGCCGCCGCCGGCGGCCCTGCCCCTCGTGAGTGCTGTTCGGGCCGACCGTGTTGTCGGCGTTGGTGTGGACGGCGGTGCAGCTGTGGCAGTGGCTGCTCCGGTGAGAGCCGAACGGTGCGGCCGGGCTCCGGCCGGGCCGTCGATGCGGCCCCCGCGGTCGGGCGAGCCGCCCGGGTCGGAGGGCCTGCTCCGCCCGGAGGGGAGCGCTCCCCTCCGGGCGAGGCCATCCACCTGTCGGCCTGCCGGGGCCGCGGGGTCGCGTCAGACGCGCTCGGCCAGCAACGCGTCCAGCTGCTGGTAGCTCATCTCCATCCCGTCCGTCATGCCGGTGGAGAGCGCCATGTCGCGCGATTCCTTCGAGTCGTAGGCGATGGTCATCGCGAGGGTCGTGACGCCGCCGGCCTCGGTGAAGGTGAGCGTGATCAACGCCTCGCCCCCCATGCTGCCCCCGATCGAGCCCGGGTCGTACGTCTCCGTGTGCACGAGCCGCGCGGGCGCCTCCACCTCGCGAAAGGTGCCGTGGAACCCGAACTCCGTCCCCTCTTCGTCGGAGCGCCATCGCCAACGGAACGTCCCACCCGGGCGGACGTCCATCTCACAGATCGGCATGGTCCAACCGGGTGCGCCCACCAACCAGCGCTTCATCAGCGCGGGGGTCGTGTACGCTTCGTAGACCAGTTCGCGCGGTGCGTTGAACGAACGCGTGACCTCGACGGTGGTGTCGTTGGGAAGCTCCACCACTGCCTTCGGGGCGTGCATGACCATGTTCGGGATTTCCGGTGTGGGGTAAGGGTTCAGGCCGCGTCGGCGGCCCGGTCGAGGGCGGCGACATCGATCTTGCGCATCGCCAGCATGGCCCGGGTCACGCGCTCGGCCTTCGCGCGATCGGGGTCGCCGAGATAGCGACCCAGGGCCTTGGGGATCACCTGCCAGGACAGCCCGTACCGGTCGGTGAGCCATCCGCACATGCTCTCGGCGCCGCCGCCGGCCGTGAGCGCATCCCAGTAGCGATCCACGTCCGCCTGATCCTCGCAGTCGATCATGAAGGACACGGCGGGGGTGAACGGATACTTCGGCCCGCCGTTGAGCGCGTGCAGCCGCTGTCCGGCGATGTCGAACGTGGCCGTCATGGGATTCAGCGCGATCACGCTGAAGTCCGGGAAGATGGCGCGGTAGTAGTCAGCCACCTGGTCCAGCGGCGCGTCGAACCAGAGGAACGGTGTGATGCGGGACATGATCTCTCGGGCAGGAAGTGGGTGTGGCGTGCGTCGGTGGAGATGCCAGTCATCCAGGACCGGCGTCCCGCGTGCTGCCGCCGGACGGCGTGCGGCGCGCCTTCAGCTCCTCCAGCAGCGCATCGAGACGCTGGAAGTGGCTCTCCCAGATGGCCCGGTAGCGCTCGATCCATTCCGTGGCCGCGTCCAGGGGCGCAGGCTCCAGTCGCCGCGGGCGGCGCTGGCCCTCCAGCCCCACGGAGACCAGGCCGGCGCGCTCCAGCACCTTCAGGTGCTTCGAGATCGCGGGCTGGCTCAGATCGAACGGCGCCGCCAGCTCCCCCACGCTCGCCTCTCCTTCCGCCAGGCGGGCCAGGATGCCGCGCCGCGTGGGATCGGAGAGTGCGAAGAAGGTCGCGTCCAGTTGTTCGCTGAAGTCCACCATTGAACACCTATTGGTTATATAACCGATAGGTTATTGACTGGGCCGAGCAGCGTCAACCCTCCCTGGGCGGAAGGGTCTCCCGCGGCGCTCCCCCCGCCTCCCGTTGGCCCTGGGGCCGCGCCGGTTGGCTCTGGGACCGCGCCGGTTGGCTCTGGGGCCGCGCCGGTGGTTCAGCGACGGGTCCCGGGCGCGAGCTTGTCCCGCTTGTCGCGTACCTCCGGCCGTGCCTTGCGAGCCAGGGACTCGTCGTAGTAGCGACGCGCCCGCACGGTGTCGCCGCGCGCCGCCTGCACATCCCCCAGGAACTCGAGCGCACCCGCGCTCTCCGGATACCGCTGCGCCCGCATCTCGCCCAGCTCCAGCGCCTTGGCCGTATCCTGCGACAGGGCCACCTGCGCCAGCAGACGCAGCATGGGCTCGCTCGGCTCGAAGGGCGCACCCAACCGGGCCCGGACCGCCTCGAAGTGGCGTGTCAGCAACGCGGGCTCATCCAGGACGCGCGCCAGCGGCACGGCGTATCCGTCGAAGATGAAGCGCAAGGCGTCGTATTCCGCGATGAGGGGCACCGAGCCGTGGTCGTCCTGGTCGTAGTACCGGAACGCATACCGCACGCCGCTCCGGTCGTACGCGTCCAGGACGGCATGGAAGCGCGTGATGGACTCGAAATGCAGATTGCGCGCGGTGTCGGCCGGATTGATGGTGTTGGCCTGCGCCACGTACAGCGCCTTCCCCTCCAGACGCGCGGATTCGAAGAACGGGCGGGCCTGCTTCAGCAGAGCCCGGTCGTCCCACCACAGGCTGGGGTCGATGGCCACGTAGGCGTCGAACGCGTCCGGCATCGTGTAGAGCGCGTTCAGCGTGGTGATCCCCCCGAGCGAGTGTCCCACGAAGACCCGGTACGGCAGCGTCCGATAGCGGGACTCCACCTGCGGGATCAGCTCCTGGGTCAGGAAGCGCAGGAACGCCGGCCCCCCGCCGCTGGACGCGAACCCGGCGTTCTCGGTTCCGTCGAACGCGCGTGTGGTGTGCGTGGGCGTCAGATCACGCGTGCGATCCGTGTTGGGGATGGCGACGACGATCATCTCGGGCACCACGTAGGTGCCGTTCACGCCGGTTCCCAGGATCTGGACCAGACCGCTCACGGAATGGAAGTGGGCGTCGCCATCGAGCAGGTACAGGACGGGATACCGCTGCGGCGTCACGGTCGTGTCGCCGTACGACGGCGGCGTGTAGACCAGATAGGGCCGCGTCTCGTCCAGGATCGCGGACCGGACCGAGTCCACCTGACCGATCTGGACGGCCCGCTGGAAGCGCGACTGGGCGGTGAGCGGGCTGCCGACGAGGAGAACCAGGAGGGAGACGGCCAGCGAGCGCATCACACACCTCCGACGAGTGGGTGCATCGTGGGGCTGCAACGTGCCCCCCGCCGGGGCGCGCCCACAAGGGAACCGGTGGCGCGGCCCTTGCCATGGTCGGGATCAGCCCGTTCCTTCCCCGCACCGTCCCCGGCGGGCGGCGCGCGCCGCGCACGCGCCCAAGTCGCTCCTCCAGCATGGACACCGATGCCACGGACCTCGACGGCGCGCGTCTGGCGCCGGCTCTCGATCGCCCTGCCGTGGCTGGCGCTGGCCACCGGCGCGAGCGGCCAGGACGCCGCCCGTGTCTACGAGCAGTACGCCACGGCCGTGGCCAAGGTGGAGCTGGTCGAGGCGCGCAGCGGGGCCCCCTCGGCCGTGGGCACCGCCTTCTTCGTGGCGCCTTCCCTGCTCCTCACCAACTACCACGTCGTGCAGGAGCTGCTCTTCCGCCCTCGCGCCTACGCCCTGCGCCTGGTACCCACCGACGGCGTCGATGCGGGCGCGGTGCGGATCGTGGCGATCGATCCGGCGAACGATCTGGCCGTGCTGCGCGTCGACCGTGTGCACGGATCTCCGCTCTCGCTCGCGCCCGACTCCATTCCGACGGGCGAGGTGCTCTATTCGATCGGCCACCCCGCGGACCTGCGCACGGCCGTGGTGGAGGGCACCTACAACGGAGCGGTGGACGCCGCCGCGGCCGCGCTCGTCCACTTCAGCGGCTCCATCAACCCCGGCATGAGCGGCGGGCCGACCGTGCGCGCCACCGGTGAGGTGGTGGGGATCAACGTCTCCACCGCGGGCAACCAGCTGAGCTTCCTCATCCCTGCGCGGGTGGCGCGTGCGCTGCTGGCCGACCTGCCGACGGAGGAAGCGCCCGACCTCGATGCGGTCAAGCGCGAGGGGACGCGACGCCTGCTGGCGTTCCAGGACGCCTTCTTCGCGCCGCTGGTGGCGGCCCCACTGCCCACCACGCGGATCGGCTCCGCCTCCCTGCCCGCAGGCCCGGATGCCGCGTTCGACTGCTCGGCGGAGCCACACGATCTCGAGGACGAGCCCTATGAGATGATCGAGTACGTCTGCTTCACCCAGGACGACATGCTCCTGGGTCCCGGCGGCGGGTACGATCTGATCTACATGGAGCACATGTACCTCGCGTCGGAGACCCTGAATCCCGTGGCCTTCAACGCGCTCGTGTCCGAGTGGCACAGCGCGGTCCTGGAGTGGGAGGTGCCGGTCAACGACGACGCCACGCGCTACCGCTGCGAGCGCCGCACGCTCGACGAGGGTCTGGCCGCCCAGATGGTCGTCATCTTCTGCGCGCGGGCCCACCTCTCCCATCCGGGCCTGCTGGACCTGTTCGTCCGCTCGACCCTGCGGGGTGGGAACGGGGAGGCGGTCGTGTCCACGCTGCGCAGCGCCGCCATCTCCTGGGACAACGCGAGAGGACTCACCCGCCGCTGGCTGGAGGGCCTCCAGTGGATGCCCTGACGATCGTAGAGGTACGCGACGGGAAGGGCGTGCTCACGGCCCGCGTCCGGGTAGGCGCTCAGACGGTCCGCGTCGGGCGCGCGCCGGACAACGACGTGGTGGTGGAGGACGAGTTCGTCGATGCCCACCACCTGGAGGCGAGGCTCGTCCAGGACGGCGTGTGGATCCGCGACCTCGGGTCGAGGAACGGCACCCGCGTGGGAGGGGAGGACGCGGGAGGCGTGGAGGTCCACGCTCCCTTCGGCGCAGCCGTGGAGCTGGGCCAGACCCGTCTCCTCTTCCGGGCTCCCCACGCGGACGTGCCCGAGACCCGGGCGCTCCCGGTCGAGGAGCCGCGGCTCTTCCCCTATGAACGGTGGCCCGCATGGCCGCTGTGGACGGGCGCCACCCTCCTGATCACCGCAGGCGCGTGGATCGCCGGCTACGACCGCTTCGGGCCGGCCATCGCCGTGGGCGTCCTGCTGGCCGTCGGTGTGTTGATCCTGCTCTGGGTGGGCCTGTGGGCCGCGGGCACCCGCCTCCTCACCGGGCGCTCGCGCTTTCGCGAGCACCTGGCGTTCTCGTCCGTGTTCACGCTCGTCTTCCTCATCCTCGACACGCCACTCGGCTGGCTGCGCTTCGCGGTGGGAAGCCCCCTGCTGGACGCGGGGGTCGGGCTGGGCATCAACAGCTTCCTGCTCTGGTCGGTGGGCATCTTCGGTCACGTGGACATCGCGTCGCGGCGGAGCCGCGCCTTCAAGGTCGGTGTGGCCACCACGGCCGGGGTCCTGGCCGTCCTGATGTCCCTCGCGTTCCAGCGCGCGGATCTGGGTCCTTCCTTCGATGTGCAGCGCGGGCTGTCCACCCTGGCCCCCGTCCCCCCTTCCCTCACCCGGACCACCTCCGTGGAGGCCTTCTTCGCCGACCTGGAGGACCTGCAGGCCGGGGTGGAGGAAGAGGCGGAGGAGGCTCGGCGTGAGCGGGAGGACGACGCCTCCGAGGACGCGGGAGCCGAGGGCGCGGCCGGCACCCGTGCGTCTGGACCCGCGGGGCCGTAGACTGGGGGAAACACCGCTCCGGCGACCCTCGTCACCCCCCGAAGCGCGGGAGAAGCCGAATGAAATCCCCCCTCGTCGAGGCCGGGGAACCGGGCTCGCACGCCATGTCGCGCGCCGATCCATGCGGCGAACCCCGCCCATTGCGCCGCGCCCGGCTGCTGGACCGCCTGCTCGCGATCCTCGTTCCCCTGGGTCTCGCCTGCGCTGCCGTGCAGTGGTGGTCGCGCCCCGCGGCCCGCGTGCACTTCCTGGTGGTGCTGGCCGCCGCCGCGGTCGCGGGGGTTTCCTGGATCCTCAACCGGATGAACTGCTACCGGGAAGCGGGGGTGCTCGCGTCGCTGGTCCCCACCCTCGCTGTGCTGCTGTCGCTGGTGATCACGCCGTCGGAGTTCATCGCGTTCGCATATCCGACCGTGGGCGTGCTGCTGGCCGCGCTGCTCCTGTCGGTCCGCGCAGCGGTGACGCTTACCGCCGTCAACGCGGGCATGCTTCTGCTGGTCCCGCTGATCCAACCCGCGATCAGCTATCCCAACATCGCCGCGGCGCTCGGCTTCAACGTGTTCGTGGCCGTCCTGGTGGTCGCGGGGATGCGCAACCTCGAGCAGGAGGAGGAGGACCGACGGTCGGCGCTCAGGGCGAGCGAAGAGCGCTGGCGCTCCCTGATCACGGGGCACCCGAATCCGACCATCATCACCGAATCGGGTCGGTGTGTGTTCGCGAATGCCGCCTTCCTGGAGTTGCTCGGCGCTGCGTCGTTCCAGCTGCTGGAGGGGCGCGACCTCGGCGAGTTCGCGCATCCGGACGCCGCGACCGCGCTGGCGCAGCACCTGGGCGACGCGCATCGGGGCGCGAAAGGGGTACCGCTGGCGTTCCGCCTTCTGCGCGGCGACGGCACCCAGCGGCGCGTGGAGGCGTCGTCCATGTCCATCGCCCACGGTGGGACGCCGGCGGTGCTCACCGTCCTGCACGACGTCACCGACCGCTGGTTGGACCGCCAGCGTCTCGAGGAGTCCGAAGCCCGCTATCGGTCCCTCGTGGAGCACGCTCCGGAGGCCATCGCGGTGCTGGACGGCGTCGACGGCCGCTGGTTGGACTGGAACCGGAATGCGGAGCGCCTCTTCGGTCGTCCGCCGGAGTCGCTGCGCGCCACCACCGCCGCCGCCCTCAGCCTCCCCGTCCAACCCTCGGGGGCCGAGGCCGCCACGCAGTGGGCCGCCTGTGTGCGTCAAACCCTGGACCAGGAGGCGTGCGACCTGGAGTGGTGGTTCCAGGGCCCCGATGGCGCCATCCCCTGCGAGGTGCGACTGGTGCGGATCCCGGGCAGCGATCCACCGTCGCTCCGGGCCAGCATCACCGACATCACCGAGCGCAAGCGCCTCGAGGCGGAGCGGCGGCAGGCAGAGACCAAGCTGCGCACACTGATCGAGCAATCGACGGACCTCATCAGCGTGCTGGACGCCGATCGACGCATCGTCTTCGAGAGCCCTTCGATCGCCAGGATCCTCGGGTATTCCGTGGACGAGCTGCTGGGGCGGGACGTGCTGGACGTCATCCATCCGGACGACGCCGAGCTGGTGCTGCGCTCCATCGCCGTCGGAGCCTACAACCCGGGCGTGCCGCGCTCCGTCGAGATCCGGCTCCGACACAAGGACGGATCCTGGCGCACCGTCGAAGCCGTGGGGCAGGTGCTCGCCGAGAACGTGGACGGGTGGCACCTCGTGGTCCACTCCCGGGACATCACGGATCGGCAGCGGCTGGAGGCGGAGCTGCTGCGCATCAGCAACCGGGAGCAGCGGCGCCTGGGTCGTGATCTCCACGACGGTATGGGCCAGGTGCTGGTGGGGGCGCGCCTCTACGCAGCGGGCGTGGAGCGCAGCCTTCGCCGGAAGGGGGCGGAGGAGGCGGACGGAGTGCACGAGATCGGTCGCATGCTCGACGAGGCCCACGAGCTGGCGCGGGCGCTGGCCCGGGGCCTCAACCCGGTGAGCCTGGAAGGAGGCGGCCTGATCTCCGCACTGGAGGACCTCACCAAGGGCGTCACCCGGCTGCACGGGATCGAATGCCCGTTCCGGGTGGAGGATGCGCTCTCGATCGGGGACCTCGACGGTGCCGCCCATCTCTACCGGATCGCCCAGGAGGCGCTCACGAACGCCACGCTACACGCACAAGCTACGCGAATTACGGTCTCGCTCCGGCGCAACGGGGAGGACACCCTCGTCCTGACCGTCCGCGACAACGGCACGGGCATCGTATCCAACGGCGCGCGCGCGCACGGGATGGGCGTTCCGATCATGCGCAAGCGGGCCAGCATGCTGGGCGGGACGCTGGAGATCCGCTCGGATCGGAGCGGCACCGAGGTCTGCTGCTCCTTCCCTGCCGGACCCTTCCGCGCACCGCTCGCAGCCCACGCGGGAGGCCTGCCGTCATGAGCGCCGACTCCGTGCGCGTGGTCCTGGTGGACGATCATGTGCTGGTACGATCCGGGCTACGCGTGCTGTTGAACCAGATGGCCGGCATCGCGGTGGTGGGTGAGGCCAGCGATGGACGCGAGGCCGTGGAGCGCGTCCAGGAGCTGAAGCCCGACCTCGTGATCCTCGACATCCAGATGCCGGAGCTCAACGGCCTGGATGCGCTCGAGCAGCTCCGCCGGGCCCATCCCGACGTCCGGCTGGTCGTCCTATCCATGTACTCCAATCCGGAGACCGTGCAGGCCGCACTGTCGCGCGGCGCCGATGGCTATGTGGTCAAGGCGGCGGCGCAGGAGGAGCTGGAGTTCGCGGTGCGCGCGGCGCTGCGCGGCGACATCTACCTGAGTCCGGCCGTCACCCGCAGCGCCCTGGAGACGGAGCGCACCAGCGTCGGCGGCACCGAGCAGCTCACCATGCGCCAGCGCGAGATCCTGCAACTGGTGGTGGAGGGGAACTCCACGAAGGGGATCGCGCGCAAGCTGGGGTTGAGCATCAAGACGGTGGAAGCGCATCGTAGCCAGTTGATGTCCCGGCTCGGCATCAAGAACGTCCCGGGGCTGGTACGGTACGCGATGCGCGCGGGGATCATCCCGGGCGAGGAGTAGGCCCGGCGCCGGATCACCTTCCCCGGCGCCGGAGCACCTCCTCCGCAGCCGGAGCACCTTCCCCGGCGCCGTTGGGCAAGGGGTTTCCCGCAGCCACTCTGGGGGTTTCCCTGCTGCAGCGACCGCACGCCGCTCGCTACTGTTCGGGGACACGGTACGTACCCCCCGACCGTGAGTGACCTGCGATGTTGAGCGACCCTACCCTGCAGCACGCAACGGAGTCTCCGCCCCTGCCGGACGCTCGCGACCCCCGGCCCGCGACCTCGCCCCCCCGTGACGCACCCATCGGCCCGACCACGGAGCTCGAACGGAGCCTGCTCGCCCTGCTCGCGCGGGTCGCCGAGTTCCGGATCGACCCGGGCGGAACGCATGCGGTCCGGGTCGGGCATCTGGCCGCCGACCTGGCGCTCGCGCTGGAGATGGATGAGGCCTTCTGCGAGATGATCCGGTGGGCGGCTCCTCTGCACGACCTGGGCACGGTGGGTGTGCCCGACCACGTGCTCACCCACGCCCCCCCGCTCTCCGGCCCCGACGCGAACGTGATGAAGCTGCACACGTCCGTGATCGAAGTGCTGCTCGGTCGGGAGGAGGGACCCGCGCTCGTGGAGATGATCCGACGCGTCGCCGTGGGCCATCATGAGCGGTGGGATGGACGCGGCTACCCGGAGGGCCTGCGGGGCGCGTCCATCCCCATCGAGGCACGCATCGTGGCGGTGGCCGACACCTATCAGTCGCTCACGCACCGGATGCCGCGCGCCGATGCCATGAAGGAGATCATGGCGGAAGCCGGCGCCGCCTTCGACCCACAGGTCGTGGGCGCGCTGGTGCGGGTGGCGGCCCGCGCCGCGGCCTGATCACGGCGGCGCGAAACGCGCCGCCCGTCCTCCCCGTAGGGACGCGTGAGGTTCACCCGTGTCCCCCCTGGGAGGCTTCATGCTTCGCCCGCTGTTCATCGCCGTCTGCACCGCCGCGCTCCTCGTGCCACCGGCTCCACAGGTTCCGCCGCAGCCGCAGATCCTGATCCTGGGCACGTTCCACATGGCCAACCCCGGCCGGGACGTGCACAACATGGAGGCGGACGACGTCCTGTCGCAGAAGCGGCAGGCCGAGATGGCGGAGCTCCTCGACGTGCTGGAGCGCTTCGGCCCCACCAAGGTGGCGGTGGAGTCCGCCGTGGGCAGTCGCACGGTGGGCGAGCGCTACCGCGCCTACCGGGCGGGCGACTACACCCTCACGCGCAACGAGACCGACCAGATCGGTCTGCGCCTGGCCGCCGCGCTGGACCTCGACACGGTCTATCCGGTGGACGTGGACGGGGAATTCCCGTTCTATCGCGTGCAGAACTGGGCCGTCGCCAACGAGCGGCAGGAGGCGTTCGACTCGCTGCAGGCCGAGACGGGCGCGGCGGTGGCCCGGCAAGGGGAGTACCTGCGGACGCATACGCTGCTGGAGACGCTCGCCCGGATGAACTCGGATTCGGCAGCCGCGGCGGGCGTCGCCAGCTACTACGGGTTCGTACCGTTCGGTCAGCCCTACGAGTACGCGGGACCGGACCTGCTCGCACGCTGGTTCGAGCGCAACGTCCGGATCTACCACAACATCCGCGCGCTCGTGGACTCCCCGGACGACCGCATCCTGGTGCTCTACGGCGCGGGCCACCTGGGCTGGTTGCGCCAGAATGTGCGGGACGATCCCGCCGTGGATCTGCGAACGCTGGGAGACCTGATGGGGGTGTAGTCGCCGCCCTGGCGCCCGCTCGGGCGCGGCCCGCGCCTCACACGCCGAACTGATCCAGGTGGTAGTCGAGGTGCTTGATGAAGACGCGGTTCCACTCCGCCGCGGTCAGGCGGCCGAACGTCGGGTTGTGCTTCCCCTCGAAATGGCTCGGTCCGAGCTCGTGCACCCGGGCGATGTTGCCGAGGAGCCGGTCCTTCTCCTTCTCGAAGTCGCGGGGGTCCGCGACCACCCAGGCCGGCACCGTGCGGGAGTTCTTGATGTAGGGCCGATCGCCGATCACGGCGCCGCGGATCAACCGGCTCACCACCCAACGCAGCACCGGGTTCATGGTCGGGTAGGTGTCGTTCAGCGCGCCTTCGAAGATCAGCGAGTTGTGCGCCAGCATCTGGCCCGCGTTCATCTTGCCCCAGCGCGGGCGCGTCTCCGCCTGCAGCGTGTCGATCCGGGCGATGAGCGCATCGCGCTCCTCGGCGTCGAAGACGTTGTGGACGGGCATCGTCGGGGCTCCGCGGGTCCGGGGGACGTAGGCGCTACGCTGAGCCTGGCGAAGGGCGGCAGCGGCGGCAACCCCGCGCACGGAGCCGCCAGGCCCGCCCCGGGGTGGGGCGGGCGGCGCGACCGACGCTAGGCCCCGAACTCCTCCCCGTCGAGGGGCCGGATCTCGCACTCGATCTCCCACTCGTCCCCGTGGACGTGCAGGAAGCGCTCGATCAGCTTCACGGCGTCTTCCATCGAGTCGGCTTCGAGGACGGCGTAGCCTCCGATGACCTCCTTGGACTCGGTGAACGGGCCGTCCGTGGTGGAGAGCGAGCCCCTGGCCAGTCGCACGCGCTTGCCTTCCCGCGTGGGGCGCAGGCCGGCGGTCCGGACGAGCGAGCCCTCCTTCAGCCATTCGTCGATCAGCGTGCCCATGTCGGTCATGAGCCGCTCGCTGGGCTTCTGACCGGTGCTCTCGTCGACGCGGATCAGGGAGAGGAAGCGCATGGTCGAAACTCCGTTCGGATGTGGGATGGGATGCCCCTACGGACGCCCCGGTTCATGGATGCGACGGTCGGGCGGTCTACGGATCGACATCGGGCGAGGGCCCCCCTGCTCCCGCTTTCGCCGCGCGCCGCTCCAGCAGCGCCCGCTCAGGCGCGTTCCGGCAGAGCGCAGCCGCCTGCTCGAACTCGCGTGCCGCTTCCTGGCCACGCCCCAGGCGCTCCAGCAGGTCCCCCCGGACGGCCGGGAGAAGGTGGTAGTCCGCCAGCTCGGCTCCTTCCGCCAGCGCGTCCACCAGCGCCAGGCCGGCCGCCGGTCCGCGGGCCATGGCCACCGCCACGGCCCGGTTGAGCTCCACCACCGCGGACGGGGCCACCTGCGCGAGTGCCTCGTACAGCGAGACGATCCCCTCCCAGTCGGTCTCTTCCGGCGTGCGCGCCCGCGCGTGGAAGGCGGCGATGGCGGCCTGCAGCGTGTACGTGCCGAGCGGACGGCCCAACCGGAGCGCCCGGTCCAGCGCGCTCAGGCCGCGGCGGATGAGGAGGTGGTCCCACCGTGCGCGGTCCTGGTCCATGAGGAGGACGGGCTCGCCCCCGGGACCGCGGCGTGCCTTGAGGCGCGAGGCCTGGATCTCCATCAGGGCCACCAGACCGTGCACCTCGGGCTCGCCGGGAGCCAGCTCGGCCAGGATGCGGCCGAGGCGCAGCGCGTCCTCGCACAGCGCGGGACGGATCCAGTCCTCCCCCGCCGTGGCGGCGTAGCCCTCGTTGAAGATCAGGTAGACGACCGCGAGGACGGACTCGAGCCGTTCCGGCAGCTCCTGAGGAGGCGGCAGCTCGAACGGGACCTCGGCGGCGCGCAGCGAGCGCTTGGCCCGCACGATGCGCTGCTGCACGGTGGGCACCGGCACCAGGAAGGCGCGCGCGATCTCCTCCGTGCCGAGGCCGCCCAGCATGCGCAACGTGAGCGTCACCCGCGCGTCGACGGTGAGCAGCGGATGGCACGTGATGAAGATGAGGCGCAGCAGATCGTCGCCGATGACGTCGTCGATCGACTCGTGCAGCTCCGCCTCGGGATCGGGCCGCGCTTCGTCGAGCCCACGCGCCAGGTCCGCGTGCCGCCGGTCGAGCATCGAGCCCCGGCGGTGGTGGTCCAGCGCGCGCCGCTTGGCGACTGCCATCAACCACGCGCCCGGGTTCTTCGGCACTCCGGCGTCGGGCCACGACTCGAGCGCCGCCACCAGCGCATCCTGTGCCAGGTCCTCGGCGAGGCTCAGGTCGCCCACCTGGCGCATGACTCCGGCGATCAGGCGCGCGGACTCCATGCGCCAGACGGCGTCGATGGTCTCGCGGGTGGCGGCGTGCGTCATGGGAGGAAGTCCCTGTCGGGTCCTGCGGCCCTGGGAGATCGGGGGATCCGTCCGAGGGCCGGGCGGCACTCCCGGAACATACCGGGCGGCCTCTGTGCGGTGAACGTCCGGAGGTCACTCCCGCTTGCCCGGTCCACCTCCGGATCGCAATACTCCGTCAGGCATCGGCCCATGCCTCCGCCCTCCTTCGGAAAGCACTCCCGCGTGTCGGGCCATCCGGTTTCGTCGTCATCCGCTTGGAGTCGTGTCGCATGAGGAGGGGTTGTGACGCCTCCGAACGGAGATGACGATGCGCCTGTCCCAGCCGATCCATCGCCTGAAGCGTCGAGCCCGCCTCCTTTCCCGGAGCGACGCCCTTCCCCTGCACGTCGCCCTCGACCGGATCGCGCGCGAGGAGGGATTCCCCTCCTGGAGCCTTCTGGCCGCCCGTCACGCAGAGTGGCGCGCTGGAAGCCGACTTCTCTCGCGGCTGGACCCCGGTGATCTGCTCCTGATCGCCGGCCGGCCGGGCCAGGGCAAGACCCGGTTGGGGATCCGCCTGGCCGTGGACGCCGTCCGCGCCGGCCGGCACGCCGTCATCTTCACGCTGGAGTACCACCGGGACCAGGTCCTGGACTGCATCCGGTCCATGGGAGAGGATCCCCGCCGGCTCGGTGATCGCTTGAGCATCGACGACGCCGACGAGATCGACGCCGATCACATCGTGGCTCGATCGGACACGGCCGCGCCGGGAACCCTGATCCTCATCGACTATCTGCAGCTCCTGGATCAACGGCGCGACAGCGCGAGTCTCTCCGATCAGGTGACCACGCTGCGCACCCTGGCCCGCCAGCGGGACCTGATCCTGGTGTTCCTGTCCCAGGTGCACCGCAGCTTTGCGGCATCCGGTCGCTCCATGCCCCGGCTGTCGGACCTCAAGCTCCCCAATCCCGTGGACCTCGGCGCGTTCACCCGGAGCTGCTTCGTGCATCAGGGCCGCATGACGTTCGGGACCGTGCGTCACCGCGCCTAGGCTCGGACTCGCGCTCGACCCTTCCGTAGACGCGTCGTCCGCCGGATCGGACCGGCCGGCGGAAGGCGGCGCTCCGGGTCGGAGGCACCCTGGCGTGGGGGCGGTGCCCGCCCGATGGTAGGATGTCGGACGCGGCCCGAACCCTCTCGCGCGCCGACCCGACCTGGAGGAGCGACCTTTGGACCAACCCATCCCGGCCGGAGCGCGCCGGCCCCCGACCCGGCCCCGTCGCGGGTCCCACACGGGAGGCCGGCGCCGCAGCGCCGGCCTCGGCCTCGCGCTTCTCGGGTCGGCCCCCTTCGCCGTTTGCGACGCGGCTGCTCAGTCGCCACGGAGCAGCGCCGACATCATCGCCTCCGCCCCCGACGGGGACTGGCGCACGCTCGACGCCGACAACACGCTCTACCTGGACCTGCCGGGCGGACGCGTGATCCTGGAGTTGGCACCCTGGGCGGCCTCCCGCCACGTGGGCAACATCAAGGCGCTCGTTCGTGGAGGGTACTTCGACGGCGGTGCGGTCCGACGCTCCCAGGACAACTATGTGGCGCAGTGGGGTCTGCGGCCGTTGGCCGAAGGGGAGACCCTGCCCTCCAGCATCGCCTCGGCGATCCCTCCCGAATTCGATGCGTCCGCCGACGGGCTCTCCTTCACACCGCTCCCGGACGCCGACGTGTACGCGCCGCAAACCGGATTCGTCGGCGGATTCCCCACCGGGCGCGACCCGGACAGCGACAGGGTCTGGATCGCGCACTGCTACGGAACCGTCGGCGTGGCCAGGACCAACGATCCCAACTCGGGCAGTGGTCGGGAGCTCTACGCCGTGACCGGACACGCGCCACGCCATCTCGACCGCAACCTGAGCATGGTGGGGCGCGTCGTGGCGGGAATGGAGCACCTCTCCACGCTGCCGCGCGGCACACAGGCGCTCGGCCGCTACGCGTCGCCGGAGGAATGGGCGGCCATCGACCGGGCCCGGATCGCCGCAGACCTTCCCCCGGGCGAGCGCGTCCCGCTCCAGGTGATGCGTACGGACTCGCCTTCGTTCCGGGCCCTGATCCTGGCGGCGCGCACCCGTTCCGAGGCGTTCTTCGTCTACTCACCGGAGCGCGTCGACGTCTGCAACGTGGGCGTTCCTGTTCGCGAGCCACCCCCGTCCTGACGAGGTTCGCCCGGTCCGGTGCGGCGATGCCCGCCGACCGGGTATGGCGTCACCATTCCGGTTCGTCCGCATGCGTCCATCCACTCCTCCCGAGGTCCCTCCCATGCCCACTCCCCCTACCGGCACCGAGCGCATGCGACCGTTCCTGCCCGCCCGGGACTTCGACCGGTCCAAGCGGTTCTACGAGGCGCTGGGGTTCGAGAAGGTGCTCGACAGCGAGGTCGCAATCTTCAACGCCGGCTCGGGAGGCTTCATCCTGCAGCGGTACTACACGAAGGAATGGGCGGAGAACTTCATGATGCAGCTCATGGTGGACGACCTCGACGTCTGGTGGGCACACATCGAAGGTCTCGATCTGCCCGCGCGCTTCGGCGTGCAGGCGCCCAAGCCGCCGGCGCTGCAGCCGTGGGGCCTGCGCATCGCGTACGTCTACGACCCGTGTGGCGTGCTGTGGCATGTGGCGGAGCGGCGGCCAGGAGCGGTGCAGGACGCGTGACCCCGGAGGCGTCGGGCCCACCCGCAGCGGTAGGCACGCCTGCGCGGCTGCCGCGCATGGGCTCCCTGTCCATGCATCAGGACACGAACTCGTCCACCGATCGTGACACGCTGACCGCCCCTCGTCGGGGAATGGGTGGATCGCGTCCCGGCACAGGGCCTGCTATGCTGTTCTCCAGGCTCGCCACGCCCTGACCGAGGAGACTCCGATGCGCGTATCTCTGCTCGTCGCATGCGGGATGCTCGCCGCTACTGCCTGCGCAACGTCCCCGGCCGAAGAGGTCCAGGCCCGCTCCGACGTCGATCGTGCATCGGCGCCGGTCTACCTGGGGTGCCCCGGCTACGTCGATCCCACAGCGCTGCAGGACTACCGACGGGTGACGTTGCAGTTCGTCGTCCGCGAGGATGGCTCGGTGGATCCGAGCAGCATTGTCGAGCGCCGGAGCTCGAACACGCCCAGTGATCCGCTCCTCACCCAACGCGCGCGCGAAGTCGCCGAGTCCTGCCGGTACGAACCGGCGATCGCCGAAGGCGCCCCCGTCGTGGCTACCGTACAGAAGCGGTTCTACCTGGTCGCGCTCGGGGCCTCGGACTGAGAGCGCCCGCAGAGATCCGTGCAACCCGACCCGCCATGGGGACGCCCCTACCCCAGACTCATCGTCCACGCGTGAGCGAGATCGAGCCCATGCCCCAGACTCCGACGCGGTACACGTGGACGTATGACGAGTACGCGCGCCTGCCCGATGACGGCAACCGATACGAGGTCATGGACGGCGAGGTGCTGGTGACTCCTTCGCCCTCGCCCATGCATCAGCACATCCTGGTCAAGCTGATCGTGGCGCTGAACGCCTACGTGGACCGTCACCGCCTGGGGGTGATCCTCCCCGACGTCGACCTCCTGTTCGTGGAGGGGACGTTCCTCCGACCAGACCTGCTGTTCGTACCCGACGCGGGCCGGACGGGGATCACCAGCCGTGGTGTACACAGCACGCCGGAGCTGGTCGTGGAGATCCTCTCGCCCTCCTCGGGCTCCATCGACCGGGTGAAGAAGTCCCGCCGGTATCCGGACTTCGGAGTGCCCGAGTATTGGGTCGTGGATCCGGAGGAGCGGGCGGTATGGGTCTGGCGGTTCTCGCAGGGGTCGAACGACGCCGAGCGCGTGGAGGGGCGCCTTTCGTGGCGCCCGGCGGATGCACTGGAGCCGCTGGTTCTGGAGACCGAAGTGCTGTTCCGACCGATGTAGTCCGGCAGACGCCCATGCATGCCCCAGCCGCTGTGCGATGCGGATCCGGAGCTGTCGTGCGGTCGCTCGTCCTGCCCTGCCTCTTCCTCATCGCCTGCTCGTCCGAGTCCGCGCGCACTCCCGCAACCGTCCGCGACAGCGCCGGGGTGGCGATCGTCGACCTGGGCCGCCTGGACTACGCCACGCTTCCCACGTGGGTGCTGGAGGGAGAGCCGGGAGTCCGCATCGGGGTCGTCGCCGGAGACCCCGTCCGCCAGTGGAGCCGCCTGGACGGTGCGGGCCGGCTGTCCGACGGAACGCTGCTGGGCCTGGACAAGACGTCGCGCCAGGTTCGCGCCTTCTCCGCCGAGGGGACGCACCTCTGGACGGCAGGGGGCGACGGCGAGGGGCCGGGCGAGTTCCGCTTCCCGTGGGCGCTGACCGTGCTTCCCGGCGACTCCATCCTGGTCTCCGATCCCGGGACCGGGCGCATCACCGTCTTCGGGCCCGGAGGCGCGTTCGTGCGCACCAGCTCCCTGCTCGCGCTCGATGGACAACTGCTGACCTGGGGTCTGCTGGGACCCACCGAGGTCCTGTACGAGGTGCGCTCCTTCCGCCGCACCGAAGCGGATCCCCGCATCGTGGAGGACTTCTCGCGACTGGGCGGCGTCGACCTCGACGGCACCCGGACGCAGGAATTCGGCACGTTCCTGCTGGAGATCGAGTACCCTGAAGGCAACGACGCGGACGCCGCCAACTCGCCCGCGATCTTCGATGACGTCGCCCACTTCGCGCCCTGGGACGGAGCCGTCTGGTTCACCGCCAACGAGGCGTACCAGATCGAGCGCTACGGCGCCGGGCAGGTGCTCGAGCGCATCGTGCGCTGGAGCGGTCCCGACCGGACCGTGCGCCCGGAGGACGTGCAAAGCGTGAGCGACGTCTACCTCGAAGGCGCGAGCGACGAGCGCACCCGGCAGTACGTCCAGGACTATCTTCGCTACCACCCCGTCGCTCCCGCCTTCGCTCCGTTCTCGCGCATGCGGGTCGACCCCGGCGGGCGCATCTGGCTGCAGGACTATCTGCGGGACGATCTCCCGGATGCGGACGCGGCCTGGCTCATCCTCGGACCGGACGGCGCCGAGGTCGTGGGCCGGGTCCGACATCCCCGTCGCTTCACGCCGCTGGCGCTCGGTCCCGACTGGGTGCTGGGCGTGACCCGGGACGAGTTGGACGTGGAGTACCTGGACCTGTACGCGCTGCCGGTGCGGTAGCGGCGGCGTCCGCTCCAACCGCCGCCCGAGGGTTGCCTACCGGTACAGTCGGGCATCGACGGCGAGCGCGATCGGTTCTCCCACCGCAATCGACCCGAAGTCGGCGTGCGCCGGGTTGAGCACGACGTTGAACTCCCCCGGGACCAGAACGCTCGGGACCTTGAGGGCGGCCGACGTGGCCGCGCGCAGCCAGGCGTCGCCCACAGCCTGGCTCGCCGGGCCGGGAGGCTGCCGTGCCCAGGCCGGATCGAGATCCGTGGGATCGACGGACTCCAGGAAGCGGTCGCCGACCTCGGCCGGGATCAGCACATACGATCCGAGGAGTCCGGCGTCGCCGACTCCCGCCAGCACCTCCAGCAGCGCCAACGCCCGCGACTCCGATGCGTAGACGACGGCCGCTCCTGGACTGTTCCAACGCCCCCCGAAGCGCCGGGCACCCTCGCCGTCGAAGGCCGTGTCTGCATACCGCTCCTTCGTGATCCGCCAGAAGGTCGGCACTACAGCGGGATCCCGTGCTCCAGCCGTCCGATCACGTGCTCGACCGCGCGCGCCCCGACCTCGGTGGTGGAGAAGCTCAACGGAGACTCGCCGCCGAACGCCGCGTGCGGCTTCATCAACCAGACCCGCGTCCGCTCGAGGTCGCCCTCGAACAGACGCAGCGTGAGCCCCACGATGCGAGCGAGCCTCAGCAGCCGATCCGACTCGTCGGGGTCGAGGCGGCCGGCGTCCCGGCGCCGACCGAGGGTGCGGGAGGGAATCCGCACCAACTCGGCGAAGCGGGTGAGCGGAAGGTCCAGCACATCACGCAGGCGTTCGAGGGTCTCGAACGCCAGGCCCTGCTCGACGCGTGCGTGCAACTCGGCCGGATCGAAGCTGCGCAAACCCAGGAGCGAGGCGTACTGGTGCTCGGCGGCGGGCTGCCGCTGGAGCTCGCGCCAGTACCGAGCCGCCCAGGTCGATGCGGGTGAGGTGGCCATGAACCCTCTGTGGTGGCGTATGGCCTATACTAGTCGGCCATATGCCGACACGTCAAGCGCGACCACGGCGTACGCCCGGGGGCGCGGTGGAAAGGGCCGTCCGCGCAGGCACCGCAGGGCGTCCGCTACCCCGCCAGCAGCGCCCGCTCGGTGTCCAGTCGGGCCGCGAGCGCCTCCCGGAACCCGGCGTCCAGCCCCACCTCCGCCGCCTCACTGTTCCAGTCGGCGACCGCGTCCAGCACGCGGTCGATGATCTCGGTGGCCTGCGCGTTGCGCAGGTCGAAGACGTCGGCCACCCGCAGGCAGTCCGCGCGCGTGATGCCCTTGAACTTGCCCGCCACCGACATCTGGTGCTGCGCGGTCCAGCCGTCGTTCTCGGCAAAGGAGACGTCGTAGGCCGGAGAGAGGCGCCAGCGTCCGGCCGGATCCATGAGGAACGCGACGTTCTTCAGGTGATCGTCGTAGTTGACGGTGGCGAGGCTGAAGATCATGCGCGTGAAGGCCTGCACGATCGCGGGCTGCGGCAGCCCCAGCGCGCGGATGACGTCGAAGTAGTCCTCGTAGCCGATCTGGTACTGGACGTTGTAGTCCAGGTGGAGCAGGCCACCGAGCGTGTGCATGTGGAGCTTCCTGGCGGGATCCTCGAGGCCGCGGTCGAAGCGTCGGGTCATGAAGTGCGCCAGGCCCTGGGCGTCGTGCAGCAGGTGCGTCTCGGCCATCTCGATCCCGGCCCGTCGCGCCAGGATGGAATAGACGTACTCCAGGCGTCCCCAGGGACTGGACTCGTGTGTGACGCGGTTCTGGATCCCTCCGGACGTCTGCGTGACGCCGTCGAACTTGATGATCCAGGGCTCGTCGCCGGCTTCGGGGACGGCATGACCGGAACGCACCCGGTCCAGCGCACGGTTCCAGAGGATGAGCGCCTTGGGGCGGGCTCCGCCGACCGTGGCGCCCACGCTGATGATCTCGGCGATCGCTTCATCCGTATGTCCCTCGATGACCCGCCGCGCCTGATCCACGAGCTCGCGCACCTCCAGCGCCCGCTCGACCTCCGGGGTGGTCTTGGCGGCAGGGCGGTACTCCAGCGCGCCGGGACCGCGCGCACCCACGTAGAGCAGCTTCTGGATGGGCGTGACCCGCGCGCCGGCGAGGCGCGTGTCGAAGTGGGCCTGGATGAGCGCGGTGCCGAAGCGGTCCGGCAGCGAATCGGCGATCACACCGGGCAGACCCTCGAACGCAGAGGAGCGCACGAGTGCGGGAAAGCTCCGCGGGGTCGTGTCGGCGACCGGGAGGTTGAGCGGAGAGATCTCCAGGCCGGTAGCGGCGAAAGCCGGATCATACTGGAAGATCGGTTGGGTGTCCGGCTGCGACTCCACGAGCGCGCCCACCCGCGTGCCCCAGAGGTGGACGTCGGCGCGGGTGTACTCAGCCACGGCTGCCCGACGCGCGCCGGCGTGGCGTGCGACGCCCCTCCGAGATCTCGAAGGGAGAGACCTCCACCTCCTGCACGAGCGCATCCAGATCCGCCAGGCGATGGAGCGCGCGCAGGACCTGCACCAGGGTCTTCACGGTGGGGTTGCTCCCGGACTCGAGCCGCTGCAGCGTCGCGGTCCCCACGCCGGCCTCCTCGGCCAGTTGCGCCAGGGAGAGGTTGCGACGCAGGCGGAGCCGTTCGATGCGGCGGCCCAGCTCCTCGAGGACCGCGGGGGTCCGGGTGGTCTGCAGGATGTCCATAAATGATCGAGTACGGTGTATTATGCCGCTTTAAGGAAAGTTATTGATCTTATACGATCTGATGCGGCACCGCAACTGGAGGGGGTCATCTGACCATCGCATACGATCAATTACGCTATAATCTAGGCCACAAACGATCGTCTACGATCATTACCAAGGCGCAGTAGCCATCGACGCCCGGATGGGCCCGGGCACGGCCCTGGGACGGCCGAACGCGCGATCCCGCCTGTCGCCAGGAGGCGCCCCGAGGAGGCGCCACGAGAGGCGCGCGACGTAGCGCGGAGCCTGCCCGGAACCGCGCCGCAGCGCCCTGGCGTGGAGCTCGCCCGAAACCGGCCCCGCAACGCCCTGGCGTGGAGCTCGCCCGAAACCGGCCCCGCGGCCTCCGCGGCGCGCTGCCTACGCGCAAAGGTCTGGCGTGAGGGTGCGCTCCGCGGCATTCTGCAGCATCGATCCGCTGGATGGGCCTCCCGCGCCAGCGGGCACGCGAGGCATCCGTCCGCTCTGCGCCCCCGCGCCGATGGGATCCATGGAACCCGGTCGGAACGAGCCCCTGGCCCCCGACGGGAGCGACCTGCCCGCCGCGACGGACACCGAGCTTCCCGCTCCGTCTACTGTCCGCCTCCGCTCGCTCGACCGACAGACACGCGTGCTCCGCATCCGGCGTTGGATCGCGCTCGGCGGATTCCCCCTGGTTCTCCTCACCCAGGGGTTCGTTTGGCTGCAACTCCTCACCAGCGGCCGCTTCACGCCGCGCCTCGTCGTCAGCGCGCTGATCCTGGCGGCGGTCACCATCGCCGTGTTCGGCGGCGTATGGCGCATCCTGGAGACGGAAGAGGGCGAGCTCGAAGCGGCGCGCCGCCACCTGCTGGGCGAAGACGACTGAGCGCGCATCTACCGGAGGATGCCGAGAGCCCGAAGGGAGAACGCGAAGGCAGAACCCCACAGCCGGAGGAACGCATGACACCGCATGAGGAATCCGCACCGCCATCCGTGAACGCCATGGGCGAAGATCGATACGAGATCGCGGCGGTGGAGCGCTTCGACTGCACCCCGGAGGAGCTCTGGACGCTGCTCTGCGACTGGGAGCGCTTCGTGGAGGTGGGCCTGCCTGGGATGACCAGTGCGTTCCGCTGGCTCAGCGGGGGTCCACGGCACGCGCCCTCGCGCTTCGAGTTCACGATCGCCGGTGCCGTGCTCAAGGAAGAGATCTACGAGCTCTCGGCGGACCTCCCGGGCCAGCGCTACCGCGCCCGGTACCGTGCGCTGGAGCCGGCGCTGGGCGTGCTCGAGTACGACGCGGTGCTGGACGCCCGCCCGGGCGACGGACCCGGCACGGTGCTGGAGACCGTGCGGGAGGTCCGGTTGATGCCGGGCAGCCCTCCCGACCTGCTGGTCGGCATGATCGCCGGCGAGATGCAGAGCCTCAAGGCCCACTTCGCCGGAGGGGCGTAGACCACTTCGCGGGAGAGCGAAGGCCACGTCCTTCCCTCCCCTTGCGCCGGGAGACGCCTGGGCCGATACTGAACCATATGGTTCAGTATGCGAATGCCCGTCTCGATGCCTCCTTCGCCGCGCTGTCGGATCCCACCCGGCGCGGCGTCCTGGAGCAGCTCGGCCGTGCGGACGCGTCCATCACGGACCTGGCCGAGCGCTTCCAGATGACCCTGACCGGCATGCGCAAGCACGTCGGCGTCCTGGAGAACGCCGGTCTGGTCACCACCGAGAAGGTCGGACGCGTGCGCACCTGCAGGCTGGGGCCGCGCCGTCTGGAGGACGAGACCATGTGGATGGAGAGGTATCGGAAGATGTGGGATGCACGCTTCGACGCCCTGGATTCGGTCGTCGATCAACTGAAACGGGAGGAGCACGGCGATGGGTCAGGCACCAGAGGGTGAGTCGGCCATGAAGCAGGGCGCGACGGTGGAGCGGACGTCGGAGCGGGAGCTCGTGGTCACGCGCACGATCGATGGCCCACCGCACCTCGTCTTCAAGGCGTGGAGCGATCCCGAGCTGTTCAGGCAGTGGTGGGTGCCGAAGTCGTTCGGCGTGGTGCTGGCCTCCTGCGAGATGGACGTGCGCACGGGCGGCCGCTACCGGCTGGTGTTCGGCGAGGACCCATCGCAGCAGATGGCCTTCGTGGGGCAGTATGTCGAAGTGGTCCCGAACTCGCGCATCGTCTGGACCAACGAGGAGGAAGACGACGGCGCCATCACCACGGTGACATTCGAGGACCAGGGTGGTCGCACCCGTGTCGTCGTGCGGGACTTCTACGCCTCGAAGGAGGCGGTGGACGAGGCCCTGGCCTCCGGCAGCGTGGGCGGGCTGCCGGATCAATTGGATCAGCTGGACGCGCTGGTGCGGGGGCTGGGGGCGGGGGTCGGCGAATGACTCAGGACGGACAGGGTCCGGCTTCGTGGATGTCATCCTTGACCAGGATGCCGTCGCCACCGACGCAGAAGCGGGGGATGCGCGCGTCGTAGGGGAAGTCCCCGACGGTCCCGGTCGGCTGCGCGGTTTCGGGATCGTCTGGGATCACCACCTCGAAGTGCAGGTGCCGGCCCATGTTCTCGCCGGTGGCCATGCCCACGTTGCCTTCGTTGCCGATCCACTGGCCCGCCACGACCTCCGATCCCACCACCAGTCCGGCTCCATCGGGCGGGGCGCTGGTCACCGACCCCTCGGCCACATGACTGTACTTGGTCCACTCCTCCCCTGGGGCGTGCTGGATCCACACGAAGTTGTTGAAGCACGACGTGACATCGGGATCGCAGTTGGTGCTGAACTGGTCGCGGATGAATCGGACCGTGCCGGGCCGGGCCGCCACGATCCGGTAGGTGGGGTCGTCATTCTGACCGGCGAGGTCGAGCGCATAGGGAAGCGGGTGCGTCTCGTGGTCCTGCCACACCTCGACGTCGGTACCGTCCTCGTAGGGGAGCCGATACACGAACATGCTGTTGGGCTGGGCGCAGGCGGAGATGCCGGCGAAGAGCAGGATGGGGGCGACAAGTTCCGGCGCGACGCGCATCGTCTTCCTCCGGACGCGAGGATCCTCCACAAACCCATGCGGGAGCCGGCAGGGCATCCGGACACGCGGGATGGACGGACCGCCGGAAGGCCTCCGCGCGCGCTGTGTCCGCAGAGGGTTGCCGCACCCCGACCGTGAGCCCGACCTGCCCTGCATGCAGGTGGATCATCCGACCGTCCTGCGTGCCGACCCCTGCATCTACTCGCAGAGCCGTATGTCGGCCGCTGCGGACGCCTCAGGTTCTCCGTCTGGCGTCCCGCGCGCGCACGTGGCCGGCTGCGGCGTAGCGGAGGATCGGCTTGTCCTGCGTGATGAGCGTTCCACCCAGGATGCGCGTGGTCGCCATGAGGATTCGGTCGGCCGGATCGCCATGCGGCTCCCCGGGAAGGCGCGCGCTCTCCAGCGCGATCTCCGGAGTGAGACGAGCACCAGCGGCCGGGCCGACGCCTCAGCCTTCGGCATGCCAGGGCTCCCCGAGGGGGGCCACGATGTCGCCCTGGATGGTGACCGAGCCCGAGAGATACCCGAAGAGACCGGGGGCCTCCTCGTCGAAGGCCACGAGCT
>JAWKQN010000029.1 GCA_041390125.1 Gemmatimonadota bacterium
CGGCTGGACGCCAGTGGCTCGATCCGACGGTAGACCTGCTCGAAATACTGCGGCCGGTCACAGTTGCCCGCCACCACGTAGTGCCCCTGCTCCGGCGTGACGAAGTGGATGTCGGGGTCCTGGGCCTCTCCGTCCACCAGCGCGATGAACAGGTTGGACAGCGAGCGGATCAGCAGCGGGTAGCCGTGGACCAGGTGGCTGTCGAACGGACCGTCCACGTCGGCGACGCCGGCCAGGAAGACCGCCTGGGCGCGCCGCCGGAAGGGACGGGGCTCGGCGCCCCGGAAGAAGTTGACGACCAGCTTGGCCGCATCCGGGTCGTCGACCCAGGTGTGCCCGTGCCGGTCCATGACGGTCCGGAGGCCGTCCGCGAACCAGCGGAAGCGGTCGTCTTGGTGAAGCCCGGCGAACGAGTAGTCCATGTCCATCGTGGAAGGAGGGCCCCCGACCGCCCCTTCGGCGGTCGCGCGCCGCTCGGGGAGCGCGAAAAACCTCTCGCGAAGCGGGATCGAATGCAACCCGCTGGTCGTGGGTTCGTTGACCCCCTGAACCTAACACTTTACAATTTCGGGTCTTAGTCAGGTCGCGCTCCGGAGGGGCGCGCCTTTTTTTTGGCTCCGGACCGGGTCATGCTGAGAGTCGGAATCGTGGGTCTGCCCAACGTGGGCAAGTCCTCCCTGTTCAATGCCTTGACGGCCGCGGGCGTCCCGTCGGAGAACTTCCCGTTCTGCACGGTGGACCCCAACGTCGGCACCGTCGAGGTGCCCGATCCCCGGCTCGACCATCTGCACGAGCTCGTCGGGTCGAAGCGCAAGGTCCCCACCTTCATCCATTTCGTCGACATCGCCGGGCTGGTGGCCGGGGCCTCCCAGGGAGAAGGGCTCGGCAACCGCTTCCTCTCCCATATCCGGGAGGTCGATGCCATCGCGCACGTGCTGCGTTGCTTCGAGGACCCCAACGTCACCCACGTGGCCGGGAGCGTGGACCCGGTGCGGGACCGGGACATCGTCGAGACCGAGCTGGTCCTGGCGGACCTGGAGAGCATCGAGCGTCGCCGCGAGCGGCTGACCAAGAAGGCGCGCTCCGGCGAGAAGGAGGCCCAGCGCGAGCTGGCCCTGGTCGAGCGGGTCCATGCGGTGCTGGCGGACGGACGGCCCGCGCGCCTGGTGGAGGTCGAGCCCGAGGAGCGGACCCTCCTGAAGCAGCTCCAGCTGTTGACCGCCAAGCCGGTCCTGTACGTCCTCAATGTGGCCGAGGGAGACCTGCCGCAGGGACGGAACCGCTGGACGGAGGCCGTGGAGGCCGCCCTGGGCAGCGACGGGCTGGAGCGGACCGTCCCGGTCAGCAGCCGGGTGGAGTCGGAGCTGGCGGACCTGGATCCGGCCGACCGGGCCGAGTTCCTGGAGGGCCTGGGGATCGAGGAGCGCGGCCTGGACCGGCTCGTGCGGGAGGCCTACGCGCTTCTGGACCTGCTCACCTTCTTCACGTCGGGCGAGCAGGAGTCGCGTGCCTGGACCGTACGGCGGGGGGCCAAGGCCCCCGAGGCGGCCGGGCAGATCCACTCGGACTTCGAGCGTGGCTTCATCCGGGCCGAGACGATCCACTACGACGAGTTCGTGGGGATCGGCTCGATGAAGAAGGCCCGGGAGGAGGGGCGCATCCGCTCCGAGGGCAAGGAGTACCTCGTCCAGGACGGGGACATCATGCTCTTCCGCTTCAACGTCTGATCCGCCACCTTTAAGGGCTTGGTGTCCCGCTTCCCCGATCCGAAGGGGGAGCCCGTATGAACCTGCGGTCCGTGGGAGTGTTCGGATGCGCCTGTACGAGATCGTCTACATCTTCGACCCCTCCGTCTCCGAGGAGGGCGTCACCCAGAAGCTGGAGCGCTACCACGGCATCGCCACCCGGACGTCCGGGGCCGAGGTCATCGCCGTGGATCCCTGGGGGGCCCGCCAGCTGGCCTACCCCGTGGGGCCTCACAAGAGCGGCCAGTACGTCGTGGCCCACGTCCGCATGGCTCCCGAGGACCTCACCGAGTTCGAGCGCGTCATCGGACTGGACGGCGAGCTGATCCGCCACCTCATCGTGGTGAACGAGGGCGAGCCCACGAACGGCATGTCCATCCTGGCGGAACGGCCCGAGTCGGCCACCCGGCGGGAGGAGGAGGATGACGACGATGACGACGGCGACGAGGGCGCGCCCGACGAGGACGACGACGACGAGGGCCGCCGCGGACCGGTCGAGTTCTCCGGCGGCCGTGGCCGCCGTCGGCGGATCGAAGGGCCCGCCATCGAGCTGCTGAACTACAAGGACGTCGGGACGCTGTCGAAGTTCATGACGGAGCAGGGCAAGATCCTGCCCAAGCGCACCACCAAGGTGACGGCCGCCTTCCAGCGCACGCTGGGACGCGCCATCAAGCGGGCGCGCTACCTGGCCCTGATCCCGTACGTACGGGATCACGAGGCCTGACGGGACCTGACGTCGTGACGCCGGCCGCGGAGCGGGCCCGGCGCTGGGTGCGACCGGCCGTGCTCCTGCTGATCCTGTGGGGCATCTCGGTCGTCCCCGGCACGCCGCTCGTCGCCCTGGCCCTGCTGGTCCAGCTCGCGCTGCTGCCGCGTCCCCGTACGGGGCCTGCGCTGTTCGTGGCCATCGCGGCGGCCCTGCTGGTCTTCTCCGGTCCCGGGGACGGCCTGTGGTTCGTGGTGCGGGGCTGGGGGCTGGTGCTGGGGCTTTCGTTCGTGGCGGTCACGCTGTACCGCCCGGCGGCGCCCTTCATCAGCCGGGCGCTCGGGGCACTGGTCGCCGCCGTCGCCATCGTGGCGCTGCTGTTCCAGTGGGGGCCGCCCGACTGGCAGGTGGTCGACTGGTTGGTGGGGAGCCGCATCCGGCAGGTGGGCGCCACCGCGCTGGAGGGTGTCCGCCTGCTGGCGGGGGAGCGTACGGCCACCCCCACGCTGCTGGGCGCGCTTTCGCGCATGATCGAGTGGCAGGTGTCGGTCTATCCGGGCATCCTGCTGGTGTCCTCGCTCTGCGCGCTGGCCGTGGCCTGGTGGGTGTACGTGCGGGTGGCGCAGGGCAGCGACCGTGCGCTCGGGCCGCTGCGGGACTTCCGCTTCAGCGACCAGTGGGTGTGGATCGTGGTGGCGGGCTTCGCGCTGGTGCTGTTGGGGGCGTCGGAGGGCTGGTCGCGCGCCGGTGCCAGCACGCTCGTGTTCATGGCGGCGCTCTATGTGGCGCGCGGCGCCGCGGTGGTGGTGTTCCTCACCGGCGGCGTCTCCTGGGCCGGGGTGGCTCTGGCCCTCGTGGGCCTGGCCCTGTTGCCTCAGGTGCTGGTGGGGGGGACGTTCATGGTGGGGTTGAGTGACACGTGGTTGGACATCCGCGGGCGTGCCCGCGCGGTGCTGAACGGTTGAAGACTCCAGGAAACGGTGGACCACGATGAAGATCATTCTGAAGGAGACGGTCGAGCACCTCGGAGAAGCCGGTGAGGTCGTGTCCGTCAAGCCCGGCTACGCCCGCAACTTCCTGCTTCCGCGCGGTCTCGCGTACCGTGCGACGGACGCCAACCTGCGCCGCATCGAGGCCGAGCGGGCGCAGGCCGAAGAGCGCAGCCGGCGCGACTACCTCGAGGCCAGGCGGCGCGCGTCGCAGCTCGAGGGCAAGAGCCTCGCGTTCACGGCCAAGGCGGGCGAGGAGGGCAAGCTGTTCGGCTCCATCACCAGCAGCGACATCGCCGAGCGCCTGAACGGCGGTGGCCTCGACTTCGAGGTGGATCGTCGCAAGATCGAGCTGGACGAGCCGCTCAAGCAGGTCGGCACCTTCACGGTCTCCGTCCGGCTGCACGCGGATGTGCACGTGCCCGTGGAAGTGCGCATCGACGCCGAGGCCTAGCGGTTGGCGTCCGCGAAGGGAGATGGCTCCGGCTCCGCGGCGGAGGCCCTCGCCGTCCGGATCGCGGAGTGCGCGCTGGAGCGCAAGGCGGAGCACGTCGTCGCCCTCGACCTGCGGGGCATCTCGTCCGCGACGGACTTCTTCGTCCTCGCCAGCGGCGGATCGGATGTGCACGTGCGCGCGATCGCCGAGCATGTCGTCGATGCGCTGAAGAAGGAAGACGTCCGCCCCGGACACGTCGAAGGCCTGCAGTCGGCGCAGTGGGTTCTGCTCGACTACATCGACGTCGTCGTCCACGTCTTCCAGCGCGGGGCCCGCGACTTCTACCAGCTCGAGACGCTCTGGGGCGACGCGGCAGTCCGTCACTTCGAGGACGGCCCCGAGCCGCCACCGACGGGCGCGGGGCCCGTGTGACGCGGCGCGGTGGTCGGCGTTGCCGGCGGCCGTTACCTTCGGCCTGATCGCGTCTCGCCTCCGGTTCGTCGTTCATGATCCGCGCGTTTCCCGACTGGCGCCCCGTCTCCCCGGGGTCGGCCGCGTCCCGACTCGAGATCCCTGTCGCCGCACTGGGCCCCCACGGGGCCCGGGTCGCATTCGTGTGTGCGGGGGGCGACACGCTGCCCGACTGGGCGGCGAGCACGGTCCTGGAGGTCGCCCGTGCCTGGGCGGGTATGCTGCCCGGACCCATCCGCGTGGTGGACGCCTCGCTGGACCGTGGCGTCCTGGCCGGTCCGGCTCCCGGACGTGCCTGCACGGAAGGCGTCACCGACGCCGTGCTCTTCGGCGCGTCGCTGGACCGCATCCTCCGCGAGGATGATCAAGGCATCGAGGTGGTGTCGGCCGGCACGCCGGTCGGCCCCGGATGGGGCGTGCTGGAGGACGAGGCCTGGGCGCGCCTGTGGGACGCGCTGCGCGCGCCCGGTGGAGCCGCCCTCTGTCTGGTGACCTCCGACCAGGAAGGCGTCGACGCCGTGCTGCGGCGGGCGGATCAGGTCGTGGTGCTGCGCCGGCAGGATGAACCGGACCCCACCGGGCTGACGGCCGCCGCGGCCAAGGTGGTCGCGGTCCTGGGGCCGCAGGCCGACGAGGCCCGCGTCCGGGAGCTGGAGCCCGGGTTCGACCTGGAGCCGATCGAGCCCGTGCGCCCTCCGCGGCAGGCGACCGATCCCGGGGAGACACCCGACGCCGGGCAGGCCCCGGACGCCGAGGTCACCCCCCGGTCGGACGGGTTCGAGGCGCCCCGGACCGACCTCGACGGCCTCCACGTGGACCTGGACGAGCCCGACCTCGAGGAGCCGTCCCGGGAGCGGCGGCCGGAGGCCGACGAAGCGGCGGGACGGGAGGCCGCGGAGCTCGCGCCGATGGGCGAGACCGCGGAGGCCGCGGAGGAAGGGCCTCACCCCGACGTGGACCTGGACCTCGGCGAAGGGGACGAGCTGGACCGTCTCGTGGATGGTGTGGTCGAAGCCACCGACCGCCCCGCGAGCTGGTGGCCCGAGCCCGCGCCGGTCGAGCCCACCGTCAACTGGGAGGAGGGTGGGGCCGAGCTCCCCGACTTCCCCGAGCCCGCCACGGAGCCCGCGCCCGAGTCGGACGCCCCGTCCGATCCCGCCTGGACCGACCTGGGCGACGTCTTCTCGCTCCGCGAGGAGTTCCGCGAGTCCGCGACCGGCGACCGACCGGTGGCGCTCCCGGAGGACGACCTCGATCGCACGATCGAAGAGCGCGAGTCGCCGCTCGTGGGTCCGCCGGGATGGGCAGGGGAATACGAGATGGAGCGCGTGGACCTGACCCCGCGCGAGGACACCCCGGCCGTGCCCCCCATCGAGGGGCTGATCGGACCCACCGTGGGGGAGCTGCGCAAGGCCGGCACCGACGGCCGGGACGATCCGCCCGCGCCGGCCCTGCCGCCGCCCCCGGACGAGCCACCCGTCCGCCCGCGGCCGGCACCCCGCGCGGCCCCCCCGCCCCCCCGCAGGACCCCCGTGCTGCGCGCGCTGCTGCTGTTGCTCGTCCTGGTGCTCCTGTTCGCGCTGTGGAGGGGCTGGTTCGGAGGATCGGGCGGGGAGGACTCCTCCGCCCCTGAGGGCTCCGTGGGAGCCGCGTTCACCTACGCCACGACGACGGTGCATTCATGAAGCTGCGTACGCTCCGCCTCCAGGGGTTCAAGTCCTTCGCGGACTCGACGGAGGTGCAGTTCCACGACGGCATGACGGCCATCGTGGGCCCGAACGGCTGCGGGAAGTCCAACATCAGCGATGCGATCCGCTGGGTGCTCGGCGAGCAACGCGCCAGCGCCATCCGCGGAGGCAAGATGGAAGAGGCCATCTTCCAGGGCTCCATCCGTCGACGGCCCGTGAACCGCGGCTCGGTCTCGATGATGGTGAGCAACGAGGATGGGGCCCTCCCGGTGCCGTTCCAGGAGGTGGAGATCGGGCGCACCGTCTACCGGGATGGCGGGAGCGAGTATTCGATCAACCGCTCCGCGTGTCGGCTGCGCGACGTCGTCGACCTGTGTCGCGACACCGGACTGGGTGCGAACGCCTATTCCATGATCGAGGGCCGCATGGTCGACGCGATCCTCTCCGATCGCGCCGACGAGCGTCGCTCGCTCTTCGAGGAGGCGTCCGGGATCGGGAAGTACAAGGACCGGCGCAAGGTGGCCACCCGCCGCCTGGAGAGCGCCGAGATCGACCTGCAGCGTCTCGAGGACGTCATCGCCGAGGTGCAGACCAAGGTCCGCTCGCTGGCCCGCCAGAAGGGCAAGGCCCAGCGCTACCTCGAGCTGCGCTCGCGGCAGCTGTCGGTGGAGGTGACCGTCACGCGTCAGCGCCTCGACGCCCTGGCGGCGCGTCTGTCCGAACTCCAGGGCGCGCTCACGAGCGACACCGAGGTGGGCCCGGGCATGGTGGCCGAGGTCCGCACGGCGGAGGCACAGCTGGAGTCGCTGCGCATCGCCCAGGTGGAGGCCGAGCGCGATCGGCAGGCGGCGGCGGCGGCGTTGGAGGCCGTGCGCTCGGAGCTGGTGCGCTGGGAGCGCGACCTGGCCGTGGCCACCGAACGCCAGACCTACGCGGAACGGCGTCTGGAGCAGATCGCGCGCGAGCGCGAAGAGGTGGACGAGCAGCAGACCGGCCTGGCGGGGGAGCACGAGCAGGTCACGGCCTCCGAGCAGGATCGCACCGAGGAGGTCGAGCGGGCCCGGGAAGCCGTGGAGCGCGCGCGCGCCGCGGCCGATGACGTCCGGCGCCGCCTGGTCGACGCACGCGAGGCCCTCGAGCGCCTGTCCACCCGCGAGCGCGAGATCGTGCACCAGGCGGCGCGTCTGGACGGCGACGCGGCGGCTGCGGAGACGCAGGCGGGCGATCTCGCCAGCCGCATCTCCCGTCTCGCGGAGGAGCTGGAGGGCACCGCGGCCGCCGTCTCCGAGATCCAGTCGCAAGGAGACCTCTTCGCGGGGCGGATCGACGATCTCCGCGACCGCGTGCGCACGACCAGGGCAGCCGTGCAGGCCGCACTGGCCGGACTGGCCGACGCACGCTCGGCGCTGGAGCAGCGGCGGGCGGAGGAGGTCCGGGCGTTGGAGGCCACGTCGGCGCTCGGCGCGCGCATCGAGGCGCTGGAGCAGCTCGAGCGCGCCCAGGAGGGCATGGAGCCGGTGGTCCGGGCGCTGCTGGCGCTCGACCGGGAGGGTGTCCTCGGCGTGCTGGGCGACGCGATCCGCGGTCCCCGCGCGGCGGTCGAGGCCGTGGAGGCCTTCCTGGGCCCGCTCGCGCAAGGTGTGCTGGTGCGGGACACGGAGGAGGCCGCGGCACTCGAGACCTGGTTCCGGACGGAATGGGAAGGCGGGGGCGGGCTCTTCCTGATGCCGCTCGACGCCGTCCCCTCCGACGCCGGACCGGCGGGCACGCTGCTCGGGCAGGTGCAGGTGGAGGGACCCGGCGCGGCCTGGGCCCGCGCCCTCCTGGCGGACGTGGACCTGGTGGAGGACCTGGGCGAGCACGGTGGACGGGCGCGCGTGACCGCAGGGGGGGTCGTACGCGATGCGCTCGGCATCCTGCGCGTGGGCCGCCCGCTCGGCGGGGGCGGATCGCTCACCCGGCGCGAGGAGCTGCGTGAGTTGCACGAACGTGCGCAGGCCCTGGCGGCGGATGTGGCGGACGCGGGACGGCGCCGTTCCGATGCGGAGGCCGCGGTGTCCGCCGCCGAGTCCGCCGTCGAAGGGGCGCGCGCGTCGGCGCAACAGGCCGACAGCGAGCTGCACCGCGCCGAGAACGACGTGGCGGCCTCGGCCGAGCACCGGACCCGGCTCGACCGGCACCACGAGGAGCTGCTCCGCCACCTGGAGGGCACGCGCGCCGCACAGGTGCGCGCCCACGAGCGCGCCCGCACCGCCCGCGCGGAGCGGGAGCATCTCCTGGACGAAGAGGAGCGGCTCGGGCGGGAACGCGAGCAGGCCCGGCAGCGCGTCGACGCCGTCACCGAGGAATGGGAGCAGGCGCGCGCCGACGAGGCCCGGCACACGGTGCAGTTCACGCGGGTGGAGAGCGAGCTGGAGCGCCTGCGCGACCGACGGCAGCGCATCGAAGAGCAGCGCGACACGCTGCGCCAGCGCGGCGAGGGCCTCGCCACCGAGGACGCCTCGCTCCGTACGGAGCTCGAGCGCGTCGGTGCGCTGCGACAGGAGGGGGAGGAGGCCTTGGCACGCCTGTTCGGCGAGCGGGACGTGGCCACCGAGCACCTGCGGACGCGGGACGAGGCCCTGAGCGAGATCGTGGCGGGCGTCTCCGATGCGGAGACGCGCGCGCGGCGCGCGCGCGCGGTCGAGCGCGAGGCCACCGAGCGCCGGCACCGCCTGGAGCTGGAGGCCCACGACGTGGCCGCGCGCATCGAGCGGGTGCACGACCGCCTGGAGGCGGAGTGGGGACGCAGCTTCGAGGCGCTCGAAGCCGAGGCCGAGCCCGTGGAGGGCGACGTCGGGATGCTGGAGGACGAGCTCCGGGATCTCGCCGAACAGGTGGCCCGCATCGGGCCGGTCAACATGCTGGCCGTCGAGGAGCATGCCGAAGAGAGCCAGCGTCTCACGTTCCTGGAGGAGCAGCGGGCGGATCTGCTGACGGCGCGCGACGACCTGCGCACGGCGATCAAGCAGATCAACCAGACGGCGACCGAGCTGTTCAACGGGACCTTCCAGACCATCCGCCAGAACTTCCAGGACACGTTCCAGCGGCTCTTCCAGGGAGGAGAGGCGGACCTGTGGCTCGCGGATCCCGAGGACCCGCTGGAGTCGGCGATCGAGATCCACGCCTCACCACGGGGCAAGAAGACCCAGCGCATCGACCTGCTCTCCGGCGGGGAGCGGGCGCTGACGGCGCTTTCGCTGCTCTTCGGCATCTACCTGGTCAAGCCCAGCCCGTTCTGTGTCCTCGACGAGGTGGACGCACCTCTGGACGAGTCGAACATCGTCCGGTTCATCCGGCTGCTGCACGACTTCAAGAACGAGACCCAGTTCGTGGTCATCACCCACAATCCGCGCACCATCGAGGCCGCCGACTGGATCTACGGCGTCACGATGGAGGAGCCGGGCGTCTCGACCATCGTGGGCGTACGCCTCGAGGAAGCGCTGCAGGTGAGCGGCGCGGCCTGACGCCCGCGCTCCGGCCATTCGGGTGCGCGTCACGGTCCTGGGCTCGGGGACGCTCCTGCCGGACAGCGCGCGGGGCTCGGCCGCCCATCTCGTGGAGGCGGACGACGCCCGCGTGCTGCTCGACTGTGGTGCGGGCGCCGTGCGCGCGCTCGCCGGCCGAGGGTGGGACAGGCTGACGCATGTGGCGCTCACCCACTTCCACGTCGATCACGTGGGGGACGTGGGTGCGCTGTGCTGGGCGCTCGCGCACGGGCGCGAACGGGCGGAGCGACCACCGCTGCACGTATTGGGGCCGCCGGGGGTGGTGCAGTGGTGGGAACACCTGGCGGCTCTGCACGGGGAGGCCATGCGCGCACCGGGTCAGCCGCTGCGACTGCATGAGCTGCGACCCGGCGTCGCCTGGACGGACCCCGACCGCTCGTGGCTCCGGTTCGGATGCGTCGACACACCCCACGCCGACCCCTCCCTGGCCCTCCGGCTGGAGACGGCGGAGGGCGACGTCGGGTACACCGGGGACACCGGCTACGACCCGTCGCTGTCCACCTTCCTTGCCGGGGTGCGCGTGGGGATCTCCGAGTGCGGGACGCGTGAGGAGTCCCCCCGCCCGGGCCACCTGACGCCGACGGAGGTGGCCGCGCTGTGGGGCCCCGCGCGGCCCGGGCTCCTGTGGCTCACCCATCTCGACCCCGCGCTGGCTCCCGGCGTGGCGCTGGCGCGCCTGCGGGAGGCCGGGTACGAGGGGCCCGCGGACTGCGCCACGGACGGCCTGACCTGGAGCTCGGACGACGCGTGAGCGGGGCGCCCCCCGGCGCCTCCGTGGGTCGCGCGGCCCGTCCTGCCCTCCCCGCGCCCGGGTCGGGGGGCGAGCGTCCCGCATGGAACCGGTACGGTTGGGGTCCCACGGAGAGACCCTCGCGCGGCGCCACCTGGAAGGGGAGGGCTGGACCGTTCTCGCCGCCAATGTGCGCGCCGGGCGGGAGGAGATCGACCTCGTCGCCCGCCGTGCGGAGGTGGTCGCGTTCGTCGAGGTGAAGACGCGCTCGTCGGACCGCTTCGGCGTGCCCGCCGTGGCTGTGAACGCGCGCAAGCGGGGACGCATCCGCCGCGTCGCGCGCGCGTGGTTGCAGGACCATCCCCAGCCGGGCGCGACGTTGCGCTTCGACGTCGTCTCCATCGTCGTACCGCCTTCGGGCCGCGTCCGGATCGACGTCTATGAGGACGCGTGGCGCTGACGCGTGCGTCCCGCCTTCGCCTTGACCCCCCCGGGACCCGGGTCTAGCTTCGACGTGCCCCAGGTCCCCAGGGCGGGAGCTCTCGGAATCCCGTCAGGACCGGCAGGTAGCAGCGGTACGTGTGGTGACCGTCGCTGGGATCGCCTGGGGCACTCTCCCTCTCCCGCGCGCCCGGTGTCGCATACCGCTCTCGCACGAAAGTACCGGCCGAAGACCTTTGCGGACGTAGCGGCCCAGGAGCACGTCTCCGAGACGCTACGCAAGTCCGTCGCCACCGACCGGGTGGGCCATGCCTACCTGTTCTGTGGGCCTCGCGGTGTCGGCAAGACCACGCTGGCGCGCGTGCTGGCCATGGCACTGAACTGCCCCGACCGCACCTCCCAGGGTGAGCCGTGCGGGGTCTGCGAGAGCTGCACGCGGATCTGGAGCGGGAATACCTCGCTGGACGTGGTGGAGATCGACGCCGCCTCCAATCGTGGCGTGGACGACGCCCGCAGCCTGCGCGAGCGCGCCATGTACGCCCCGTCCGAGGACCGTCGCTTCAAGGTCTACATCGTCGACGAAGCGCACATGCTCACGCGTGAGGCCTGGAACGCCCTCCTCAAGATCCTCGAGGAGCCACCTCCGCGCGTCATCTTCGTCTTCGCCACCACCGAACCGCAGAAGATCCAGCAGAGCGCGGCCCCGATCCTCTCGCGCTGCCAGCGCTTCGACCTGCGCCGCGTGGGGGCGGGGGAGATCGAGCGCCGGCTCGAGCACGTGCTGGACTCCGAAGGAGCCACGGCCAGCGCGGACGCCCTGCACGCGCTCGCGCGCAAGGCGGACGGAGGCATGCGTGACGCGCTCTCGGTCCTGGACCAGGTGCTGGCGCTCGCCGGGGACACGGTGGATCTCGACGCGGTCCGACGCGTGCTGGGGCTCGTGGAGGAGGAGCGCTACCTGGAGCTCTTCGCCATTCTGGCCGAGCGTCGCCACGCCGACGTCTTCCGCCTGGTGGAGTCGCTCGTCGACGACGGCTACGACCTCGTCGAGTTCTATCACGGGTTGATGGACACGCTGCGCCTGCTGTTGCGCTCGGCGCTCGATCCCGAAGCGCCGGATCCGTCCCTGCCCGAACACCTGCACGGCCCGTTCCGGGAGGCGGCGGCCGGCTTCGCCGTCGGAGACCTGGTACGGATGCTGTCGCTCGCCGCCGACCTGGAGACCTCCGGCAGCCTGCGGCGCTCGCCGAACCCGCGGGTGCTCATCGAGATGCTCCTGCTGCGCTTCAGCTATCTGGACCGCACGGTCCAGCTCGAGGCCCTGCTCGGGCTGGCCGGCGGGATGCCCGGCCCGTCCGGCGCGGACGCGGCGTCCCCTCCCGCACCCCGTTCGGGGCGGCCCGCGCGGACGGGCGGCGGACGGGACACGGTGGCCCGGGACAGCGGGGCCGCCCGTTCGGGGCCGGGCCAGGCCGCGCCGGCCTCCCGGCCGGCTCCGGCTCCGGAAGGCGCGGCTCGTACGGAGCCGACGGCGCCGCCGCCCCGCCCCCGGCCCGCTCCCGCGGTGGCCACCGGGGGGCTGGCCGGGGCCTGGGCGGCGCTCCTGGCGTCCGGTGCGGGTGTCCCCCCCGGGCTCGGTCCCTTCCTGCGCACGGCGCAGGTGGAAGAGGGCGCTGGACCCACCGTGGTGCTGCGGATGCCGCCCGGCCCGGGCTTCGAGCGCCTGCAGGACCCGCGGGTCCGTCAGACCCTGGGGGACGCGCTGGCCGGACACCGCGGCGCACCCGTCCAGCTCCAGGTGGAAGGGGCGGAGGCGGGCACGCGCGCACCGGAGCGGATCACCCAGGAGACGGTGCTCAAGACGCGGATGGAGGACCTGCTCGCCCGGGAACCGCGCCTGAAGGAGGCGGTAGAAGAACTCGACCTCGAGCTCCTGGAATAGCATTTGCCAAGCGGGGTCCGGTTCGGCCTCCGCGCTTTCCCTCCCGAGGACCATGGACAACCTGCAACAGCTCGTCGAGATGGGCCGTGAGCTCCAGGCCAAGATGGCCGAGCTCGAGTCCTCGCTGGATTCCCTCGAAGTGGAAGCCTCCGCCGGTGGCGGGATGGTGACGGCCAAGGTGGATGGCCGTGGACGGCTCAAGGGCATCCGTCTGGACGCCAAGGTGGTCGACCCCTCGGACGTGGAGATGCTCGAGGACCTGATCACGGCGGCCGTCTCCGAAGCCCAGCACAAGGCCCAGCGCAGCCAGGAGGAACGGATGCGCCAGCTGACCGGGGGCCTGCCGCTCCCCGGAGGGTTCCCGGGCCTCCTGTAGGGGAGCCCGGATGTCGGCCATCGACCGGGCCACCAAGGAGTTCGCCCGGCTCCCCGGAATCGGCCAGAAGACCGCGCTTAGGCTGGTCTACCACTTGCTGAAAGGCGGTCCGGAGCGCTCCCAGGATCTGGCGCGCGCCCTGGCCGAGCTGGCGGCGCGTATCCGGCCGTGTGGCCGCTGCGGCAACTTCAGCGAGGGCGAGCTCTGCGACGTGTGCAGCAATCCCCGCCGGGAGGGCGGCACGTTGTGCGTAGTGGAGGAGGCCTTCGACGTCGCGGCGGTCGAGCGGACGGGGCTCTTCCGAGGGCGCTATCATGTGCTGGGAGGGCGTCTGTCGCCGCTGGACGGCGTCGGGCCCGACGAGCTCAACCTCGCGGGTCTGCTCCGGCGGATCCGGGACGAAGGAGAGGGCAGGGAGGAGGTCATCGTGGCCACGAACGCCAGCATGGAGGGCGAGGCGACCGCGGTGCTCCTCGAGTCCCAGCTACGGCCGCTGGTCGGACGGGTGACCCGGTTGGCCCGGGGGATCCCGATGGGCAGCGACCTGGAGTATGTGGACGGCACCACGCTGGCCCAGGCGTTCTCGGGCCGGCGCGAGATGGACTAGGGACGGGACCAGGAGGCGATTCGAGAGGATGTCGAGACGGTGGCGTGCGGTACTGATCGCGATGATGGCGGCCGGCGCGGCGGGAGCCGCGGCAGCGTTGCTCGTCCGGGACCAGGTGACCCGGCACCAGCAGCGGTTGTTCAGCCCGCGCCGCTTCCAACGCCTCGCCGCGCTGGGGCATTTCGCCCAGCGGGAGGCGTCGATCGACGATCTCAACGTGCTGCGCGACTACGCGGCTCGAGAGCCCATCCACGCGCTCCGCAGGCGAGCGCACGGCATCATCCGCCGGATGGAGCGCGACGTCAGCGCCCAGGGAGCCGCGGGGGACGCTTGAGCGAGGCCCCCCGCCCCTCCGACGAGCAGACGACCCCGGTCCACGATGCCCGGGCGCTGCTGCGCACCCACCTCGAGCGCGACGGCGCGGAGCTGGCGCTCGTCATCGACACCGCCGGCCGCGTGATCACCGCGGCGGGGAATCCGGGGCGGCTCGATCCCACGGCGTTCGCCTCCGTCTGCGCGGCCCACTTCGAGGCCAACGTCCAGCTTGCCACGCTCGTCGGGGAGCCCGAGTTTAGGACGCTGCTCCATCAAGGGCATGAGGCCTCCATCTATCTCGCGGGTGTGGGGTCGAGCGCGGTCCTCGCCCTCGTCTACGAAGGGACGCGGCTCTTCGAGGAGGTGGGACCGGGCGGCCTCGAGCTGGCACGCCAGCTCACGGATCCGATTGCGGAGTTCCTGGGAAAGAGCGTCGGGGCGGGAGCGGCCGGGGTGGGCTCGGAGTGGGTCCAGGCCGTGGAGAACGAGATCGAGCGCGTGTTCAGAGAAGGAGCATAGGGTCCCTCCGATGTCGATGATCAACTACGCGAGCCGCGAGATCAACTGCAAGATCGTGTACTACGGTACCGGGCTCGGCGGGAAGACGACGAACCTCGAATACGTCTACGAGAAGATCAATCCCGATACCAAGGGCAAGATGATCTCGCTCGCGACGGAGACGGATCGTACGCTCTTCTTCGACTTCCTCCCCATCGACCTCGGGGAGATCCGGGGGTTCAAGACCCGCTTCCACCTGTACACGGTGCCGGGGCAGGTCTACTACAACGCCAGCCGCAAGCTCATCCTGAAGGGCGTGGATGGATTGGTCTTCGTGGCGGACTCGCAGGAGAACCGGGCCGAGGCCAACATCGAGGCCATGCACAACCTGTACGAGAACATCGAATCGTACGGGTACGAGATGGGCAAGCTTCCCTTCGTGATCCAGTACAACAAGCGTGATCTGCCCACCGCCCTCTCGGTGGAGGACATGCGCGCTCAGCTCAACCCGACCGGAGTGCCGGACTTCGAAGCGGTGGCGGTACAGGGCCACGGCGTCTTCGAGACCCTCCAGGCGGTGAGCAAGCTGGTCGTCAAGTCGTTGAGCTGAGCCATGGCCGCCGGCGATCGGTGGAATCTTCCCAACCTGATCACGGTAGTGCGCATCGCGACCTGTCCGGTCATCTATTGGCTTGCGCTCGCCCCCGGTGTGACGGAGCGGTTGCTCGCCTTCGTGCTCTTCCTGGCCGCCAGCGCCTCGGATCTGTGGGACGGCTACCTGGCCCGCAAGCACGGACTGATCACCAACATGGGCAAGCTGCTCGACCCCGTTGCGGACAAGCTGTTGCTCGTGGCGACCTTCATTCCCGTCTATCTCATCTCGCATCGCGGCCCCGCTTCGGAGCTGCCGTGGTGGGGTGCGCTGCCCCTGTGGGTGCTCGCGGTCATCTTCGGGCGTGAGCTGGCCATCACCGTCTTCCGCAGCTGGGCGGCCCGCCGCGGTGAGGTCATCCCGGCCGGCAGGTCGGGGAAGTACAAGGCCTTCATCCAGAACCTGTTCCTGGGCGGGGCCCTGCTCTGGTATCCCCTCCTGGGCATGGCGCAGCGGCGCGGCTGGGGCGGTTCGTTCTGGCAGGGCTGGCAGGTCTTCCACGGCGCCTGGATCGGTCTCATGCTCGCGGCCGCACTGATCCTGACGGTGTATTCGATGGTCGACTACCTGTGGGGGTATCGTCGCCTGCTGTCGGGGAGCGCAGGGGGGTAGCGCGGTGACCGGGGCGCGGGCCGGCATCCTCACCGTGGGAGACGAGCTCCTCTTCGGAGCCACGGTGGACACCAACGGCGCCTGGCTCAGCGCCCGCCTCGCCGACCTGGGGCTGCCCGTGCGCGCCCGCGCCGTGGTCGGAGACCGCGACGAGGAGATCCGCCGCGCCCTGCTCTGGTTGTTGGAGTCGGTGGACGTCGTGGTGGTGACCGGCGGTCTGGGTCCCACCCCGGACGACCTGACCCGGGAGACGGTCGCGGCCACGCTCGGGATCGGCCTGGTGGAGTCTGCGGCCCTCCTGTCCGGGCTCGTCGAGCGCTTCCGCGCGCACGGCCTCGGAGATCTCCCCCCCGACAATGCGCGTCAGGCCCTCGAGCCCGCGGCGGGGCACGGGCGCACGTTCCCGAACCCTGTCGGGTCGGCGCCCGGGCTGTGGTTCGAGGCGCCGCGTCCGGTCGTCTGTCTCCCGGGTCCACCCCACGAGCTCAAGGCGATCTTCACGGCCTCGGTGGCCCCGGCGCTGGCCGCGCGGTTCCAGACGCGGCTCGATCCGCCGTTCCATCGGATGTTCCACACGACGGGCATCGCGGAATCCGTGCTCTCCGCGCGCATCGCCGAGACCTTCCCGGAGGGAACCGGCCCCGTGGGCGTGGCGTTCCTCCCCCACCTCGGCTCGGTGGACGTCCGCCTGACGGTCACCGGGCTGCCCGCGCCGGAGGCCACCGCCTGGTTGGACCGGCTCGAGGTGCGCCTGGCGCCGGTCCTGGCCCCTCATCGCTTCGACAGCCCCCACGGCGACGTGGCCGAGGCCGTCCATGCCCGCCTGGCGGCCACCCACCGCACCCTGTCCGTGGCGGAGAGCTGCACCGGAGGGCGCATCGCGCATCGGCTGACGGTCATGCCCGGCTCCTCCCGCACGTTCGTCGGTGGCGTCGTGGCCTACGCCAACGAGGCCAAGAGCGGCCTGCTGGGAATCGATCCCGGCCTGATCGGCCGCGTGGGGGCGGTCTCCCGCGAGGTGGCCGAGGGGTTGGCCACCGGCGCCTGTCGGGTGTTCGGGACGCGGGCCGGCATCGGCGTGACCGGCATCGCCGGGCCGGACGGCGGGACGGACGACAAGCCGGTGGGCACGGTGTGGTACGCGGTGGCGCTGGATGGAGCCGTGCATGCCCACCACCGGCGATTCCTGGGGGACCGGGACGGCATCCGCGAGCGGGCGTCCGAGGCGGCACTGGGCCTTCTGCATCGCCTGCTGGGCGATGGACCGGTCGAGGCGGACGGGTGATCCGGACCCGCACCGGCATCTTCGAGGGCGCCGGTGGCACGGTGCTGCGGTGGCGTCTGTGGCATCCGGACGCGCCCCGGGCCACCGTGCTGCTCGTCCACGGATGGGGCGAGCACGCGGGCCGCTACGAGGTCTTCGCGGGCGGCCTGGCCGGGCGGGGCTACGCCGTCTTCGCATGGGACCTGCGGGGCCATGGGAGATCGGAGGGCCCGCGCGGGCACGCGGATCGGTTCGAGGACCTGGAGGAGGACCTGGGCCGGGCCCGCCTCGAGGCGGCGGACCGCGTCCGGGAGCCGGACCTCCCCTCCGTATTGTTCGGGCACTCCCTCGGAGGACTGATCGTCCTGCGTTCGCTGCAGCGCGATGCCGGGGGCGTCGACGCGGCGGTGGTCAGCGCACCCTGGCTGGCCACCGCCGCGCCCGTGCCTGCCCTCAAGCGGCAGGCGGCCGGGCTGCTGGACCGGGTGTGGCCGTCCCTCGGCGTCCCGACCGGCACCCGCCCCGAGGCGCTCACGCGCGATCCGGCGATGATCCGCGCCCATCGCGAGGATCCGCTGAATCACACGCGCCTCAGCGCTCGTCTGTTCTTCGAGGTCGAGCGCGTGCAGGCCGAGGTGCGCGCCGACGGGGGCCCGGCGGGGGTGCCGGTGCTCGTGGTCGTGCCGGAGGCCGATCCGCTCGTGGACGCCTCGGTGACGACCGCGTTCGCGGAGGCCCGGCGCGGCGGGGGCGTGGAGCGGCTCGGGTTGCCCGGTCTGCGCCACGAGCCCCTGAACGAGGTGGAGCGCGACGAGGTGGCCCGCTCCATCGGCCGCTGGCTGGACGCGCACGTCCCGCGGGCGCACGGCTGAACCGCGCGGGACCCGGGGGGTATGGTCCCCGCTTCCCCGACCCGACACTCCCATTGCACGGAAGTCCATGAGCGAGGAACGAGCGGACGAGACGATGGTCGACCACGCCGCGCCCGAGGGTGAGACGACGGCGGAGCCCGCTGCGCCGACCGACGACGGCACCGACGCCCCCACCGGCGGGGATGCGCCGACCGACCCGGGCGCGGTCGCGGACGAGATCGCGGCCCTGCGCGCGGAGCAATCCCGCCTCACCGACCGCCACCTGCGGCTCGCGGCCGAGTTCGAGAACTACCGGCGGCGCACGGAGCAGGATCTGAACGGCGCCTGGGGCCGCGCCCAGGCGGACTTCCTCGGGAAGCTCGTCGACGCGCTGGACGACCTGCAGCGGGTCGGCACCTGGGAAGCGTCGACCACCACGGTGGAGGCGCTGATCGAAGGCGTGGATCTGGTGGAGCGCAAGGTGAAGCAGGCGCTCGCGGCGGCCGGCGTGGAGGTGCTGGAGCCGACCGGAGAGGCGTTCGACCCCTCGCTCATGGAGGCGGTCATGCGCGTGGCGGCCGACGACGAGGCCCAGGACGACATCGTCCAGGATGTGTTCCAGAAGGGGTATCGCCTGAAGGGCCACCTCGTGCGTCCCGCGCGCGTGAGCGTGCTCAAGCACGACTGAATGAGGACCTGATGGCGGCGAGCACCACGGATTTCTACAAGGTCCTCGGTGTCGCGGAGAGCGCGACGCCGGACGAGATCAAGAAGGCCTACCGCAAGCTGGCCAAGCAGCACCACCCCGACGCGAACCCCAACGACGCGCGGGCAGCGGAGCGCTTCAAGGAGATCGGCGAGGCCTACTCGGTGCTCTCCGACGCGGAGAAGCGCAAGCAGTACGACCGCATGCGCAAGCTGGGCGCGTTCGGCATCGGCAACCGCACGGGCGCCGGTCCCCGGCCGGGCACGGCCGGCCCCGAGGGTTCCTTCAGCTTCGACGACCTGTCGGGGCTGGGAGGCCTGGGCGACATCTTCGCCTCCATCTTCGATCGCAGTCGCCGTTCCGACGAGCGCAAGCGCGGTCCGGGCAAGGGCCAGAATGTCGACTACGTGGTGGAGATCTCCTTCCGCCAGGCCGTCGAAGGGGGGAAGGTCACCATCAACCTGCCCATCTCCGAGGAGTGCGCCACCTGCGCCGGGACGGGAGCGGCGCCGGGCGCGCGGATCACCCGCTGCACCGAGTGCGGTGGGTCGGGCACGGTGTCCTTCGGCCAGGGCGGCTTCGCGGTGAAGCGTCCCTGTCCCGCCTGCCTGGGACGCGGGCGCATTCCCGAGACGCCGTGTCCGTCGTGCGCGGGAACAGGCACCATCCGGCAGACGCGCGCCATCCAGGTCGCGATCCCCGAGGGCGTGGAGACCGGCTCCAAGGTGCGTCTGGCGGGACAGGGGGAGCGCGGCGTCGAGGGCGGCCCGCCCGGTGACCTGCTGATCACCTTCAAGGTGCTGCCCGACCGCTTCTTCCGCCGGGAGGGTCTCGACATCCATGTGACCGTGCCCATCAACGTGGCCCAGGCAGTGCTCGGCTCGAAGGTGCGGGTGCGCACGGTCGGGGATCACAAGGTCACGTTGCGGATCCCACCCGGCACCCAGTCGGGCACCAAGTTCCGCATCCGGGGGCAGGGGATCACCCGGAACGGGAAGACGGGCGACCAGTACGTCGAGGTGAAGGTGCAGGTGCCCGAGGAGCTGGACGCGAAAGCAAAGGAGCAGTTCGAGGGGTTCGCCGAGGCCGCCGGCCTCAAGCACTGACCTCGGCGCCCCGGGCCGCGCCGCGGATGCGGCCTCCGCCGAGCACGCGCTCGCCCGAGAAGACCACCGCGGACTGACCGGGCGTCACCGCAGCCTGCGGCGTCTCCAGGGCCAGCGTCAACGCCGCGTCCTCTTCCGGCAGCACCACCGCATCCACCGCCGGCGCCCGGTGACGGAGCTGCACCTGCACCCGCTCGCCGGGTCGCACCGGATCCGACAGCCAGTTCACCTCGTCCACCGACACCCGATCCCGCTCGAGTGCGGACCGCGGACCGATCACCACGGCCCGGTCGGCCGGACGCACCGCGATCACGAACATGGGGTCGGCAAAGCCACCCGGCAGCCCGCGCCTCTGTCCCACCGTGAAGCCGGCGTACCCTTGGTGCTCGCCCAGGATGCGCCCGTCCTCGTCCACGAACGGTCCGGGAGACAGCGCCTCGTGCCGTGCGCCCAGGCGTTGGCCCAGCAGGTCGCGGTAGTTCCCGGTTGGCACGAAGCAGATCTCCTGGGACTCCGCCTTGTCCGCGGTGATCAGCCCCAGCTCCCGGGCGCGCGCCCGCACCTCGGGCTTCGTCAGCTCGCCGAGCGGGAAGCGGAGGTGAGGGAGCAGCTCGGGCGGTAGAGCCCACAGGAAGTAGGTCTGGTCCTTGGCGGCGTCCCGGCCCCGCAGCAGACAGGGGTGACCCGCGTCGTCCGTGGCGATGCGCGCATAGTGTCCGCTGGCGATGCCGTCCACCCCCAGCGCGCGCGCCCGGCGCATGAGGTCGCGGAACTTCGTGTTCGAGTTGCAGCGCACACACGGGTTGGGCGTGCGGCCTTCGGCGTACTCGCGCACGAAGTCGTCGATGACGTCGCGCGTGAAGTCCTCCTCCACGTCGAAGACGTAGTGCGGGATGCCCAGGCGATCGGCCACGCGACGCGCGTCGGCGATGCCGTCCAGGCCGCAACACGTGCGTCCGTGGGCGGGCACGTCCGAGTAGCAGAAGGTCTTCATGGTGACGCCTACCACGTCGTAGCCCTGTTCTACCAGCAGCGCGGCCGCGACCGACGAGTCCACCCCGCCCGACATGGCGACCAGGACGCGTCCCGCGCTCACGCCGGCACCTCGAGGCGGTCGAGGACGGCCGAGAGCGCCCGCAGCGCGTCGTCGACGTCCGACAGGGTGGTGTTCGCTCCGAAGCTGAAGCGCAGCGCGGCGCGGTCCAGGCCCGGCCCGTAGAGCGCCTCGAGCACGTGGCTGCCCTTCCCGCTGCCGCTGGCGCAGGCCGAGCCACCGGAGACGGCCACGCCTTCGAGGTCGAGCCCCGCCCGTACCGCATCGCCGTCCACGCCCGGCAGACCCACGTTGAGGATGTGGGGTGCACGCGGACCCTCGGCGCCGTGGACGACGAGACCGGGCACGCGGGCGCGCAACCCCGCCTCCAGGCGCGCGCCCAGAGCGCCCCACGACGTGGCGCGGCCCGGCTGCTCCCGCACGGCCCGCTCCACGGCGGTGGCGAGTCCCACGGCCCCGGCCACGTCCTCCGTACCCGGACGGAGCGCACGCTCCTGCCCGCCGCCGTGGAGCAGCGGGGCCAGCGGGGTGCCCGCGCGGACGAAGAGCGCGCCCACGCCCGTGGGTCCCCCCAGCTTGTGGCCCGTCAGGGTCAGCAGGTGCACGGCGTCCCGGTCCAGGCGGACCGGCACCTTGCCCACCGCCTGCACGGCGTCCGTGTGGACGGGCACCCCCGCCGCCTCGGCCTGGGCGAGCACGGGCGCGAGGGCGGGCTGGAGCCCGGTCTCGTTGTTCACCCACATCACGGACACGACGGCCGGACGGGCGTGGAGCGCGCGCTCCAGGTCTTCCGGCTCGATCCGTCCGTCCGGGCGCACGCGCAGATGGAGGGGCGTCCCACCCAGGGACCGCACCGCCTCCGCCGCGGACCGCACGGCCGGATGCTCGATGGCCGAAACCGCCACGACGGGGCGCTCCCGGCCCTCGCGTCGTGCCTGCAGGGCCCGCCCCAGGACGGCGAGGTTGTCGCCTTCGGTGCCGCCCCGCACGAACACCATCTCCTCCGTACGGGCGCCGAGCGCGTGCGCCAGGCGCGCGCGCGCGTCCTCGAGCAGATGCCGTGCGCGCCGTCCGGCCCGGTGGGGGCTGGACGGATTCCCTGGCGCGCTCGCGTGCACGGCGGCCATGGCCGCCAGCACCTCGGGGTCGGGCGGGGTCGTGGCGGCGTGATCGAGATAGACGTCCATGGGCGCTCCGGGAACGGTCGGGATACATTAACCCGGGCGCTCGTCACCGGGTCCCGCGCGCTTGGCCGGGCCGGCGCCCATGGCCCGGGCGTCGGCGGCCGGCGCGGTACCGCGGTGTTCCACCCACGACAGGAGTCGCGCGACGGTGCTGCCCCCGTTTCCCGAAGGCCGGCCCCGCAGCTTCGATGTCACGGTCCACGGCACCGTCTTCGCGGACCGCGCGCGCCACCTGGCCGGGTTGGCGTGCGGCTCCACCCTGCTGCTGCTCCCGGATCCGCCCGTCCAGGCCGAGCCGCAGGTGTGGGTGCACCTGGCCAGTGGTGAGCCGGTCGGCCACCTGCCGGACGAGGTGGGGTCGTGGCTCGCACCCTGGTTGCAGCGGGGGGGCCACGCCAACGCGGAGGCGGTGCGGGTACACGGCGCCGACGCGCCCTCCTGGCGGCGCCTGGTGATCCACGTGGAGTGCGCCGCCGACGCCGACTCCTGACCGTCCCGCAGCGGGGTAGGACGTCAGAACGTGGAGACGGAGACCGCGAGGGGCGTGTCCAGCTCCAGCGTCTCGCGGATCCAGAACGGCTCGCCATACCGACGCCGGATCCGGGCGCCGTCGCGCGCGGCGTGCACGCGCACCTGGTCGTACAGCAGCCGGTCGCCGCCTGCGTGCACCCCACCGAAGCCGGTCTTGCCCTCGAACTGCGAAGCGTAGCAGCGCAGCGCCTCGATCTTGCGGTCGATCTGCGCGCTGATGTCCACGACGAAGGAAGGCGTCGGCGCGTCGTCGTGGAATGCGAGCGCGTGCAGCACGTTGCGGGGCCGATGCGGGTCGCCCGCGCCCTCGAAGCCGCGGAGCCCGGAGAGGAAGGAGGCGTCCCGGGCGATCTCGGCCGCGACCCGGTGGTCCGGGTGGCGTGCCACCGGCCAGTGCGTCACGACGATCACCGGACGCAACTCGCGGAGCAGCGTGGCGACCGCCATGCGGGCGGAAAGGGTGTTCTCCAGGCGGGCGTCCGGAAGCCCGGCATTGCGCCGCACGGCCAGTCCCAGCGCGCGGGCGGCCTCCTCGGCCTCCCGCGCCCGACGCTCGGCCGTGCCGGACGTCCCGGACTCGCCGCGTGTGAGGTCGAGCACACCCGTGCGCAGCCCTTGGTCGGCGCACTTGAGCAGCGTGCCGCCGCACAACAGCTCGGCGTCGTCCGGATGCGCCATCACCACGAGCAGGTCGAGCGGATCCATGGCGCTCACTCGTAGCGCAGCGCGACGACGGGGTCGAGTCGGGCGGCGCGGATGGCGGGCAGCAGACCGAAGAGCATGCCGGTCAGCGCGGCGGCCAGCAACGCCACCGCCACGGACCAGATCGGGATCTCGGCGGGCACGGGTGTGAAGCGCGCCACCCCCCACGAGGCCAGCGCGCCGATGCCGAGGCCCACGGCGCTGCCCACGAGCGTGAGCGCCGACGCCTCCACCAGGAACTGCCACAGGATCTCCCGGCGATTGGCGCCCACGGCCTTCCGGACCCCGATCTCGCGGGTGCGCTCCGTGACGGAGATCAACATGATCCCGATGACTCCGACGCCGCCGACCATCAACGCCACCGAGGAGAGCGCGAGCATCACCGCGAAGAACGCGCCGGTGAAGCGGTTGAACAGATCGAGCAGCTCGGTCGGCTGCATCAGCCAGAAGTTGTTCTCCTCCTCCGGACGCAGCCCGCGGGACGAGCGTAGCGTGGAGATGACCTGGTCCTTGGCCTCCTCCAGCGTGACGTCGTCCTCGGGGACCACCAGGATCTGCGCGAAGGAGAAGGCGTTGCGCGCCTTCAGCCGCCGCACGGCGGTCGTGTAGGGGAAGATGGCGAAGAAGGGTTGGGCGTTGCCGAACACGTTCTCCGACTGCTTGTAGACGCCGACGATCGTGAAGCGCTCGTTGACGCCACGCCACCCGGAGGTGGCCCGCACCCATTCGCCGATCGGATCACGGGCGCCGAACAGCTCCTCCGCCAGGCGGTCGGAGATCACGGCCACCGGGCGACCTTCGGCCACCTCCACCGGCGTGAAGTTCCGACCTGCCACGAACTCGCCGGAGGCGTAGAGCTCCCATCCGGACGTATGGCCCTGGGAGTCCACGTTGCTCACCCGGTCCTTCCCGCGTGACATCTCGATCTGGAAGTTGATGGCGGCACCCGCGGAGCGGATGGCGGGCAGCGCGGCCACGCGGGTCACCTCGGCGTCGGTGATCTCGGGGTTCTTCCACCAGGGAGGCCCGCTGCCGCCGTCGTTCACGATCCGGATCCCGGTGAGGTCGAACGGCATCACCACGAAGTTGCGTGGCCCCGCGGCCTCGAACGACTCGGCGATGCCCGAGCGGATGCCGGTGATGACGCTGGCCATCGCCACCACCACGGCGACACCGATCGCAATGCCCACGACGGTGAGTCCGGCGCGGATCTTGTTGGCGCGCAGCGCGTCGAGCGCGACCCGCGTGCCTTCGACCAGCGTGGTGAGACCGTTCATGTCGCCTCCGCCTCCGTCATTCGTAGCGTAGCGCGTCGACCGGGTCCAGCCGCGCGGCGCGGCGCGCCGGGTAGACGCCGGCGATCACACCGGTGGCGACGCCCAGCACCACCGCCACCACCACCCAGCGCACGGCGACGGCGGCGGGCAGGGGCGTGACGGTGCGCACCAGCCAGCTCAGCCCGACGCCGATCACCACCCCGGTCCCCGCCCCGAAGAGGGACAGCGTGGACGACTCGACCAGGACCTGCGTGAGGATGTCGCGCTGGCGCGCGCCGATGGCTTTGCGGACCCCGATCTCCCGGGTGCGCTCCATGACGGAGACCAGCATGATGTTCATGATCACGATCCCGCCCACGATGAGCGAGATGGCGACCAGCGTGGGGAAGGCCACGTAGAGGATGGTGGAGATCCGTTCCCAGAAGGACAGGGATTCCTCCTGCGTCTCCACCGCGAAGTTGTTGTCGTCCGCGGGCCGGAGCCGGCGCTGTGCGCGCAGGATGCCTTCCACCTCGTCGCGGGCCGTCGGCACCAGCTCGGGCGTGGGCGTCTGGACGATGATCTCCTCCAGATAGCCGCGCGGGCTGGCGATCCGCCCCAACGGCGACTCGAAGGGCGCCACGGCCTTGTTGTCGCGGGATTGGCCGAGCACCGAACCCATCCGCTCCAGGATACCCACGACGCGGAACGGCTCTCCCGCGATCTTGACGCGCTGCCCGATCGCGCCGCCTTCGGGGAAGAGGGCATCGACCACGTCCCGTCCCAGGACCACGGCCGCCGAGCCGCGCTCCGCCTCCTGGGGGCTGAAGGCCCGTCCCTCCTCGACCACCCAGCCGCGGATGGCGAAGATGGGCTCGTCGGCGGCGATGATCTCCACGTTGTCCACCTGCACGCCGCCGTAGGTCGCGATGGGGGCGCGGCTGTCGACCTGCACGCTGACCACGCCCGGGATGGGGAGGGCTTCCCGGATCCGATCGGCGTCGGCGACGGTGAGCTGGGGCCGTCGTCGCAGCGCCCGCCACTCCTCGTCCGTGAGGTTCCCGACCACGGTGCCGATGCGGTCCACCGTCACGGTGTTGATCCCGAAGATCTCGCTGCCGAGGTCGTCCCGGACGTACCGGTCCATCCCCTCCACCACGCTCACCACGGTGATGAGGAACATGACGCCGATGATCACGCCCAGCACGCTGAAGAAGCTCTTCAGCTTCTGGGCGCGGATCTGCTGCAGCGCCAGCCGGACGCCTTCGAGGAGCTCCATGGCCGCTACCGCCCGCCGGGTCCGCCGCGTCGATCCGTCGGCTCGTCCACCTGCTCGCGCACGGGATCCCCGTCCGTGAGCGTGCGCACCACCTGGTAGGGTCCTCCCACCACGATCTCGCCGGCTTCGAGGCCCTCGATGATCTCGAAGTAGTCCTGACCGGCGATGCCGAGCTTGACGGCCCGGAAGACGGCCACACCGTCCTGGACCAGGAAGACGCCCTCCACGGCCTGCTGCTCCTGCCCGGCGCGCGTGGTGTCACTGGAGAGCGCTTCGCCCTCCGCGTCGCGCGCGGTGACGGCGATGATGGGCGCCGCGACCACGTCGGCGCGTTGCTCGGTCACGATCTCCGCCGTCGCGGAGAGATCGGGACGGAGCTCCTCGGCCGCGTCGGTGAGCGTGATCACCACCTCGAAGTCGATGGTCTGCGTCTGTCCACCGGTGTTGGCGGAGGGCGGGCTGATGGCGCTGTTCCCGATCTCGGTGACCTCGCCCACGAACGCCCGGTCCGGGAAGGCGTCCAGCTCCACGCTGGCGCTGTCCCCGAGCGCGATCTCGGGCACGTCCGTCTCGTCCACCTCCATCACGGCCTCGATGACCGAGAGGTCGCTGATGGTGAGCAGCAGGCTGCCCGGGTTGTTCATCGTTCCGATGATCGCCGTCTCCCCCTGCTCGATGTTGAGGCGCGTGACCTTTCCGGTCATCGGGGCCCGGATCACCGTCTTGGCCAGGTTTTCCCGTGCCTCCCGCACGCTGGCCTCCGCCTGCTGCACGCCGAAGGACGCGGCCTCGCCCAGGGAGCGCTGCACCTCGAGGTTGGTCTCCGCATCCTCCACCTGCTGACGGCTGATCAGGGTGGAGTCGCGTGCCCACAGCTGCTGGGCCCGCTCGTGCTCGCGCTGCGCCCGCAGGAGGTTGGCTTCCTGCTGCTTCGCCTGCGCCGACGCCTGGCTCTGGCTGGCCTGCGCGCGCGAGAGTACCGCGTCCCACTGGGTCGGATCGATGCGCAGCAGCACCTCGCCTTCCTGGACGTCGTCCCCTTCGTCCACGTTCAGCTCCACGACGCGCCCGGAGACGTCGGCGGAGATGTCGACGGAACGTCGCGCGCGGATGTAGCCGTTGGCCGTCACGATCGCGACCAGGTCACGGCGCTGGATGGTCTCGAAGCGCACTTCGGCGCCCCGGTCCCTGGCATTGCGGACGCTCACGAACGCGGCGATCCCGAGCACGACGGCGACGGCGACGCCGATCAGCGCCTTTCTGGCAGTGGTCATTCGTTGGTCTCAGCGGCTGCGGAGGGAGGTGCCGACCAGCGACTCCAGGCTGGCCAGGTTCTCGTGGTAGGTGAAGACGGCATCGATGAGGGCCCGGTCCGCCTGGGCCTTCACGGTCTCCGCCTCCACCAGATCGATGAAGCTGACCGACCCGATGCGGTACTGCTCCTGCGCGAGTCGCAGCTGCTCGCTCGCGTACTCCTGGTTGCGCTGCTCGATCAAGGCGCCGGCATAGCCGTTGCGCACGGCGGCCAGGCCCGCCGCGATGTCCGTCTGCAGCTGGAGCTCCTGCTCGCGGATGCGCCAGCGCAGGTCGTCGCGCTGCACGCGCGCCACCTCGACCTGGCGCTGGCGATTGAGACCCTGGAAGACGGGCAGGCTCAAGGACAGCGAGAGGGACGGTGCGTTGCGGGTGAAGTCGAACGGGAAGACGTCGTTCGACGACTCGATGGCCTGACGCTGCGTGTCCGTGAACGCGAAGCGGGTGCAGTCCTCCGTGGGGAGCGGATCGGTGAGGCGCCGGAACAGCTCGTTGAGCGCCTCGCACTGGTCGATCTGCTGGTTGGCCTGCGACATGGCGCCCTGGATCAGGCTGGTGGTGTTGGAGGCCTGCCGGGCAAAGCCGCCGATGCTGGCCGACAGCGAGAGGCTCGGCAGGTATTCGGTGCGGGCCATCCGGACGCCCACGTCGGAGGCCTCCTCGTTGGCCCGCAGGGCCGCCAGCCCGGGATTGCCGTCGATGGCTGCCTGATAGAGCTCGTCCTCGCTCCACACGGGCTCGGCGAGCTCGAAGGACGAGGGGAGCACGAGCGTATCCCCGAGCGGCAGTCCCACGCCCTGGGCCAACCGCAACCGGGCGGTGTGCAACGTGGTCTCCGACTGCAGCAGGTTCACCTGTGCGCGCCCCACCGCGACCTCCGCCTGGGCCACGTCGAGCTGCGAGGCGGCGCCCACGTCGCGGCGGGCCTGGGCCAGGCGGGCGTTGAACCGGGCGCGCTCGAGCTCCTGGGCCGCGAGCGTCCGGCCCTGTTCGGCGCGCAGCACGGCCAGATAGGCCTGCGTGATGGCGAAGTCGAGTTGGGCTGCCCCCGACCGGACCGACGCCTCGCTGGCGTTCTGCTCCGCCTTGGCCTGCGACGGCGCCAGGAGCGTGCGGCCGTTGATCTGCAGGTTGCTGCTCAGGCTGTAGCTGGACGTGAGGTACGACGGCTGGTCCGCGAGCCCGAGCTGCCCGGCCGTGATGGCCCCGAACGACTGGTCCCCCACCCCCTGCCAGCCGATGCCTCCCCCGACGTTGAACGAGGGGATCCAGGACGCGTAGGCCGAGCGCACCTGCCAGGCGGCGGCGTCGAGGTCGTTGCGGACCTGGGCGTAGACCGGGCTGTGCCGGCGGGCCAGGTCCAGCGCCTCCTCCAGGGGCAGCGGCGAAGGAAGGGTGCTCTGGGCCTGCAGCGGTGCCGCAAGCACGAGCAACAGCGAGGACCACCAGCGGGTGGGCCGGATCGGCTTCATCGGGTTTCCCTGGCGTCGGGGAGGAGCGGGTGGCGGCGAGGCACGGCTGGCGCTACGGGCCGGGCCGTCGGCGGGTTTCACGGTCGGGTGCCCCCGCGGACTGCATCCCCTCGTTCGCCTGCCCCTACGGAGCGGCGGGCCCGTTCCTTCACGGGCGGGCCCGGGCGACGCACCGGGGAGCAGGATCCGTGGGCCGGCGCACCCGTCAGGGCACGCGGGTGCGTACGGCGCGGAAGGCGACCCCGCGCTCGGCGGTGCGCTCGACGGCCAGCACGCGGCCGGCGCCGTCGAGCCAGACCTCCAGCGCCGCGCCGTTGCTGGACTCGACCCGCATCCGCTGGGCGGAGACCTCGGTTCCGGCCACGCGGACGCTGCCCGCCCCGGCGTCGCGCAGCGTGACCGTGCCCGACTCCCCCTCGATGGGGACGAGGATGGGCAGCTGCCGGGCGCCGGCCCGGAGCCGGGCGGCGGCGAAGTGCAGGTGGTGGACCACGCCGGCGTCGAGGACGAGCATGCCGTCGGGGGCGCGCATCTCCCGGGCCCGCTCGCCCACCGAGGTCCGGCGGATCATGCTGAGCCGGCCGGGCGCGTCCTCTTCGTAGCGTACGTCCAGGGGCTCCGCGCCCGCGACCTGGGCCGTGTAGCGGACGACGTGCTCGTCGTCTCCGCGAAGCTCCAGCGCCGTCTCGGTGTCGCGCGGGCTGCCTCCGCCGGTGACGTGCACCCGGGCGCCGGCCACGACGCGGCGGTCCGCGCCGCTTCCCGAGGCCCGGATGGAGAACGTCTCGGTGCCGACCTCGGTATCGCCCTCGTAGATGGTGAAGGTCCCCTCGTCGAGGGTAACTTCCTGCGCGCGGAGCGCCTGGGCTCCCGCGAACAGGATGGAGACCCCCCACAGAACGAGAAGCACTGCGCGCATTGCGACGTTCCCGCGTTGAGGCCGTGCGGCCGGAGCGCTCCGGAGGGTCCGGAAGCGCACCGCCGATCCTACCCCCGCCCCCAAGGGGGGTTCAAGCCGCATGAGCGCCGCCCGCATGCAGACGCGCTGGGGCTGGGTCGCCCTGGGCTCCTTGCTCGCGTGGCTGCGCTGGCCCTCGTGGCTGTGGATCGCGGGCGCCCTGGGGGCCCTCGGTCTGGGCTGGGCGGTCGGGCGCTGGCGGGGGCGGGGCCCCCTGGCGCTGACCCTGCTCGCGGGCGCCGCGGCCGCCGTGGCCGGGGTGGGCGTCGAGACGCTACACCGGATCACGCAGGAGTGGCCCACCTATTGGTCGCGCCAGGAGGCGCAGGCCGGAGAGGCGCTCCAACAGCGCATCGAGGCCCTCATCGCGCGGGGGGATGCCGCGGTGGCGGACGTGGCGGCTTCGTCCGGCACCGTCCTTCCCACGCTGGAGGATCTGGAGGACGCGCGGGGACGGGGCGGCCTCTCCGCGCTGGCCGTGTACGATCTGTCCGGCGTGCCGCTCCTGTGGACGGGCGTCCACCACGGGGAGGTGCCCGAAGCGGTCCGCACCGACTTCCGCTCCTATCTCTACCACGAGACGCCGCTCTTCGGGTACCTCTACTTCACCCTGCCGTCGCCCGGCGGCCAGACGGTGGTGGTGGGTGCTGCGCTCCTGCGCGCGGAGCTGCCGGCCACGCTCGCCGCCGGCGAGCATGAGAGCTTCGCGTCACGCTTCCGCGAGGGGACGGGCGAGGAGATCCGGATCTCCACGGGCGAGCGGGTCCAGGGGCCGGCGGTGTGGGACTTCCGCTGGGAGGAGCGCACGCTCTTCAGCATGCAGGTGGTCCGACCGGCCCAGGCCGAGCGCTACCGATCCACCCAGGGGCGCTGGGCGCGCCGCGTCCTGGCGCTGGCCCTGGCCGCCTGGCTGGTCCTGCTGCGGCTGTCCCCGCTGAGCTGGCGCGTCCCGGCGGTGGCGCTGACCGTGGGCGCACTCGCCCTGCTCCTGCCGGTCGAGCGCCTCTTCGGCGTGCTGCCGTTCTTCTCCCCGGCCGACTACCTCCTTCCGGGACTCCCGGCGTCCCTGGGCCGGGTGATGCTGGTGGTGGGCGCGCTGGCCATCTGGCTCGGCCTGGTGAGCCCGCCCTCCCGGCGGGGAGGTCCCCTCGTCACGGCCCTGGCGACCGCGGTGGGCCTCCCGCTGCTGATCGGCTGGTTGGCCGCCGGCGCGTCGACGTCGATCCTGGCCGGCCCCGAGGCCCGCTGGATCGTCTACACCCTCGTGCTCGCGACCGCCGCCGCGATCGTCGCGGTGCAGGCCCTTTCGCTCGGTCGACCGCGCCGGGGAGATCACGGCCTCCGGATGGGCTGGCTCGTGCTCGCCCTGGGGGTCGCGGTGGGCGCTGCGCTGCTCCTCGGTCGACGCGTCCAGGCCGGTCTTCCGGTGGCGCCGCTATGGGCGGCGGGCTGGGCGGCGCCCGCCGCCCTGGCGGCGTGGGCGCTCGGCTCGCGGCCGGGGCGGCTCCGCAGCGCCGTCACGGTCGTGGCCGGCGCCCTCCTCGCGCTGTCGGCGGTCGTCCCCGTGGCGTGGGGTCAGCGGACGCAGGCCCGGATGCGCTCCGTGGGCGACGAGCTGACCCGGCTGGGGTCGGCCTCCGACCCGTACGTCGAGTTCCTGCTGGAGCGGGCCGGTGAGGAGATGCGGCGCCTCCAGGACGAGGTCGAGCGGCCCATCGAGCTGCTCTATGAGACCTGGCAGGCGTCGGGGCTCGCCGATGTCGAGATCCCGTTGTGGCTCACGTTGTGGGCCCCCGACAATCTCCCACGTGAGGTGCTGCCGATCGGGATGGGCACCGACACGCCGGATCTCTCCGCCGCGGACCTCGATCAGGCGCGGGCGAGCGGGCAGAGCGCCATCCGCCGGGTCGACCGCCCCGACCTGCTGTACCTCGGGATCTATCCCCTCGGGGACGGCGCGGTGGGAAGCGTGGCGATCCCGCCCCGGCGGGAGCTCGTCGGAACCTCCCCGCTGGGCCCGCTCTTCTCCGGCGTGGAGCGGACCCGGGACAGCCCCCTGTCGCTGGTTCCGGTCGAGTACGAGGGCGCCGCCGATGGGGAGGCACGCCTGGACTGGACCGCGGCGGACGGCGGGCTCACCGCCGAGCGCGTCGTGGCGTTCCCGGACGGCGCCTACCGCGCCCGGTATCGGCTGGATCTCTCCGGGACCTGGCTGGCCCTGGTGCGCGGAACGCTGCTCTTCGCGGGAGGCGTCGCCCTCGTGGGTCTCCTGTTCGCCGCTGGGCGCGCGGTCGAGCTGAGGCCGCAGGGAGGATACGGCATCGCCTGGTCCGGGGTGCTCACGTCGTTCCGCGGCCGGGTGACGCTGGGGCTGTTCGGCTTCTTCCTCCTCTCCACGGTCGTCATCGGCATCCTGGCCTTGCGCACGCTGGCCCGCGCGGCCGACCGGACGGCGGAGGCGCTCGCGACCCGGGTCGCCGAGGAGGCCGCCCAGTCCTTCCCGGGCCCCGGTCGCGATCTGGGCCCGCTCGCCGCCCAGGTCGGCGCGGACCTCCTCCTCTACCGCGATGGGGCCCTGCTGAGCGGCGCGGTCGTGGAGCTGGTGGAGCTGGGCATCTATCCGGGCTGGCTGCCGATGGACGTGCACCAGGCGCTCTCGGGGGGGCAGGCGTTGACGGCGTCCGCGCCGGGACAGGTGGGGCGCTGGCACTACGTCATGGCGTACCGCTCCCTCGGCGACGGCCGGGTGCTGGCCTCCCCGGCCTCGCTGCAGGTGGGGGCGACCGCGCTCCGGCGTCGCGAGACCTTCGAGGTGCTGGGCTTCATCCTGCTGCTGGGCGGCGCATTCTCGTTGGGGCTCGCCCTCCTGGTGGGACGGACCCTCACGCGCCCCATCGAGACCCTGCGCGTGGCCTCCGAGCGCGTCGGGGCGGGCAACCTGGAGGTCCGGCTGCCCGAGGAGCGCGAGGACGAGTTCGGCGCGGTGTTCCTGGCCTTCAACCGCATGGTGGCGCGTCTGGGAACCACCCGCGACGCGTTGACCCGCACGACGCGGCGCACCCAGGCGATCGTCGAGGAGGCTGCGACCGGCGTGATCGCGCTCGATCCCGAGGGCCAGGTCGTGCTCGTCAACCCACGGGCCGAGGCCATCCTGGCGGCGGACCTCGTCCCGGGCGAGGTGCTGCCGCGGTCGGCCGGCGAGCGAGCCCATGCCTTCGCGGCCTGGGTGGACCGCTTCTTCGAGGACGGGCTGCCCGAAGGCACGGTCGAGTTCGAGTTCGGGGAGCGGCGCGTCCGCGCCCGGGGCCGTCGGATCTCGCGCGCCGAGCCCCTCGGCGGTGCGGTCTTCAGCCTCGCGGACGTGACCGACGAGATGCGGGCCGAGCGCGTGCTGGCCTGGGGCGAGATGGCACGGCAGATCGCCCACGAGGTCAAGAACCCCTTGACCCCCATCAAGTTGAGCGTGCAGCACATCCAGCGTGCCTGGGACGACGGCGTGAACGACTACGGCACCGTGCTGCAACGCAACGTGGGGGCGATCCTGGGGGAGATCGACCGTCTCGCCGAGATCGCAGGCAGCTTCTCCCGCTTCTCCGCCCCCGAGGGGGAAGGCGAGGGCGCGCCGCTGGAGCGCGTCGAGGTGGGGCCCGTCGTCGCCGACCTGCTGGCGTTGTACGCCGCGCCGGAGGACGGCGTGCGCTTCGAGGCGGATATCGCGGCGGGCCTGCCGCCGGTGCGGGCGCGCGAAGCGCAGCTGAAGGAAGTCCTGGTCAACCTCCTCGAGAACGCGCGCACCGCGGTAGGCGAGCGCGGCACCGTGCGCGTCCAGGCGGAGGCGCGCGCGGGCCTGATCGAAGTCTGCGTCGTCGACGATGGCGTGGGCATTCCCGCCGCCGACCTCGCACGGGTGTTCGAGCCGCGCTTCTCCACCCGCTCGCGTGGCACCGGACTCGGGCTCGCCATCGTGCGGCGGCTCGTGGAATCGTGGGGGGGAAGCGTGAGCGCGGAGAGCGCCAGCGGCGAAGGGACGGTCGTCCGGATCCTGCTATCGCCTTGGCTCGCGGGTGCCGAGACTGGCGGGGCCGGCGCGGAGACGCGAGCTTGACGCCGTGACGCAACACTCCACCCCCGACGGCTCCACCCGGGGCCTGCGCCCGCCCGCGCGCCGCTTGGCGAGCGAGCCCCAGTTCCGTGGGTTGGACCGCACCGATCTCGGCGGCTGGATGGGCGAGCACGCGTCCGTGCTGGCGTCCCGCTGGCTGCTGGACGTCGACGCCCGCGCGGGAGGACTCGACCCGGAGGCGAAGGCGCTGCTCGGGGAGTTCTACGACGAGCTGCTCACGCTGCTCCCCGCCTGTCTCGGTCCCTATCGCACCCAGGTCGAGCCGTACTGGCGCCAGTGCGCCGAGCTGTACGGCTCCGTGGGCGCGATGCGGGGGTTGGCCGCCGGCGAGATCATCGACGAGTTCCAGCTGCTGCGGGAGGCGACCATCCGCTTGATGTTCGTCACGCCGCCCTCGGTGCGGGGGACGCCGATGCTCCTGCGGGAGATCCTGCGGCTCAACCGGATCATCGATCGGGGCGTGACGTTCGCCAACGTGGGCCACACCGACGCGCTCTTCTTCGCGCTGTTCCACGGCTCCGGCGCTCCGAGCAGCCTCTCCACGGAGCAACTCGCGGAGGTGCGCGACCAGCTCGCCACCATCCGGTCGGACGTGCGGCGGATCCTGGTCCACCTGCGCACCTGACGCGACGGGCGCCGGCGCGACCGCGCCGACGCCCGTGGACCCATCGCTCGGTCCCGGCTCCCGGAGCGTCCGCTCCGGACCGGGGCAGCTCCGAAGCGGCCCGCCTACAGCTCGCGCACGGCCTTCACCAGCCCCGACACCGCCTCCTTCGCGTCCGCGAAGAACATCATCGTCTTGTCCATGTAGAACAGGTCGTTGTCGATGCCGGCGAACCCGGGGCTCAAGCTCCGCTTGATGACGATCACGTTCCGGGCCCGATCCACGTCCAGGATGGGCATGCCGGCGATGACGCTCTTGGGATCGCGCGCGGCCGGGTTGACCACGTCGTTCGCGCCCACGATCAGCACCGCGTCCGTCCGCTCGAACTCGTCGTTGATGTCGTCGAGGTCGAACAGCTTGTCGTAGGGCACGTCGGCCTCGGCGAGCAGCACGTTCATGTGTCCGGGCATCCGGCCCGCCACCGGGTGGATGGCATACCGCACGTCGACACCCCGCTCGGCCAGGATATCCGCCATCTTGCGCAGCTCGTGCTGGGCCTGCGCCACCGCCAGGCCGTACCCGGGCACGACGATCACGGACTGGGCGTAGCCCAGCACCATGGCCGCCTGCTCCGCGTCGACGTCCCGGACGGGCCGATCGCCGCGCGAGATCTTGGCCGCCCCCTCGACCGCGCCGAACGCACCGAACGCCACGTTGGCGAGCGAGCGGTTCATGGCCTTGCACATCAGCTGCGTCAGGATGAGGCCGGATGCACCCACCAACGCGCCCGCGATGATCAGGATGTGGTTCCCGATCACGAATCCGGCCGCGGAGGCGGCCAGACCGGAGTAGGAGTTCAGGAGGGAGATCACGACCGGCATGTCGGCTCCACCGATCGGGATGACCAGCAGGATGCCGAGCAGCAGCGCGAGCCCGTTGAAGACCCAGAACAGCGTGGAGGACGGTTCCTGGGCCACCAGGAAGACGGCAATCCCGATGAGGCCCAGGAACAGCAGCGCGCTGACCGTCTTCTGGAGCGGGAACGTGATGGGGCTCCCGGTCATCATGCCCTGCAGCTTGGCGAAGGCGATGAAGCTCCCCGACAGCGTCACCGCCCCGATGAGCGTGCTCAGCATGAGGGTGGAGCCCTCCATGCCAGGCAGGCCGGACGGTGCCACGCTGAGACGCACGAACTCGGCGG